>NZ_JBMDKC010000001.1:0-193267 GCF_057809515.1 Bacillus sp. FG16 | reverse complement strand
AATAAGCAGTATAGACACTTTTATCGATGTTAAAACATTAAACGGAACTTATATAAATATTGAGCCGCGAAAGCTTCATTAATTTCAAGTAAATCTGCATCTTCTAATGACCAATCCACTTTTTCTAAACCTTTACGAATTGCTGGTGCTGGTCCAATACCCATAATTTTCGGATCTACCCCAGCTACTGAATATCCAACAATTCTAGCTAACGGTTGTAAACCTTTTTCTTTCGCTTTTTCTTCGCTCATTAATACTAGAACTGCACTCCCGTCATTAAGACCAGATGCGTTCCCTGCAGTTACTGATCCATCTTTACGGAATGCCGGCTTCAATCCAGCTAATTTCTCAGCTGTAATATCTGCACGTGGATGCTCATCCTTCGAAAATACTACTTCTTTTCTACGTTCTTTTATTGTAATAGGAACAATTTGATCGTCAAAGTGTCCAGACTCGATTGCTTGTAGTGCTAGTGTATGACTACGAAGCGCAACTTCATCTTGTTCCTCTCTTGTAATTTCATATTGTTCAACTAAATTTTCCGCTGTTTCACCCATCATAATATGGTGAATCGGATCTTCTAACACTTCCCACACCGTATCACGAATTTCTCCGTGCTGTAGACGTTGTCCCCAGCGGTGCTGTTTCAATGCATAAGGGCTCGAACTCATCGCTTCTACTCCACCTGCAACAACAACATCACTTACACCTAATTGGATTTGCATTGCAGCTGACATAATTGCTTGCATACCTGAAGAACATTGGCGTTGGATTGTATATCCCGTAACTGTGTCAGGAAATCCTGCCGCTAATGCAGCTGTTCTCGCCGTATTTGCTTCATCAGTTCTTTGAATACAATGACCTAAAATTACTTCATCAACTTCATGTGGTTCTACCCCGCCTCGTTTTACAGCTTCCTGAAGTACAGGAACAGCTAATTCTACTGGCGTTACATTTTTTAGCGCTCCTCCAAAAGTTCCAATTGGCGAACGAACTGCAGCTGTAATAACAACATTATGCATTTTGTACTTGCCCCTCTCTTATGTACCCTAGTAAGTTTTTAGGTGAAATTCCATAAGATGTATATCTATAACTATCATACTATAAACATACTAAAAAATCAAAATATTTCATATAATAAAAATAGAAGGAATTAACCTTCTATTCTGTCAGTGCATATAAAAACTTTTGCAAAATTTTCTCTGTCGTTTCATTCAATTTTGGCAACTTATCTACTGGAAAATATTGAAGTTTCAACCCTTCATGATCGAGCTTTAATTCCCCGCTCACATGATGTGCCTGATACAGATGAATGACATTGAAAATTTCATCGCCATTCGGATAACGGAAATATACTTCTTTTCCTGATAGAACACCAAGAAATTGCATTATTTTTGCAGTTAACCCCGTTTCCTCAAATAACTCTCTACGTGCCGTTTCTTCTGTCGTTTCACCCAGTTCCATCGCCCCGCCAGGTACACCCCAATCATATGTATCTGAACGATATTGAAGCAATACTTCTTGTTTATCATTTAATATAATGATTGCTGATCCTACGAGAATAAGCGGTCTTGTACCAACGACTTTTCGTAACTCTTCAATATACCCCATATGTAAATTCCCCTTTCCCTAACCTCCCTTATCATAACAAAATTTCTCTCTTTTTGTTCATGTAATTTTAAAGAAAAAAAGGAAGCTTTCGCCTCCGTTTTTTCATCTTTATTTCTTAAAACTTTCATATTTTACAGCTTCAAAAGCTTCCTCAATTTCATCATTACGATAATGGACATATGTAAAACGACCCAATTCTACTAATCTTGCTATTTCCTGTAACGCTTTATGCTGCTCATATGTTTCTTTCAGCTTAATATGTACATAAAACTTCATTAAAGGATGTTCATATAAAGGTTCTCCCACCTCTACATATACATCTTCAACCCCTTGTACAACTCTTACATAACTCGCAAATTGATAAAGTGCTTCTCTGTCTGAAACGATTTTTAATGTATACATATATTCTCCCCCTTTCCTTTACTATATCAAAAAGACGACCATACCATGTTATAGAACTATGAAATTTTTTCGACTTGTCATCTATATATTCAATAAAGAAGGCGTTTATCCATACATGACATCTTTTTCCCACATATATTATAGGAAGAACTTTTTTCATTTGAGGTGTTCCTTATGGATCCATACGTCAATATATGTATTTGTATTACTCCCGGCGCCGATATTTCTGATGACCGCATCGCAAAAGATTTAGCTGTTGCAGAATCAATTTGGCACCCCATTACATTTCAAATTCAAGAAGTAATTGTATTAAATGAACTTTTCCGTTTTTTTGACCGTGAAATCAGTTATAAAAATTCCATTCAAAGTCAAGAAAAATTGGCATCCTTTTTCCAAACATGTGTAAATGAAGCTCCTGAATGCGACCTTTATATTTGTTATATTGGCAGTGATTATTTCAAAGAAACAGCAGTAATTGCCTGCGCTTATTCTTTAGCAAAACAACAGCAACTTACTGGCTATATCGTTTTAACAAATTCGGCTGCCCCTATGAAAAATATATATACGCTCGCTCACGAAATCGGTCATATTTTATTTACAAGACGTATTCATGGAAAACTTACTCATGCAGATCCTCATTCTCCAACCGGCTCGGAGCACCACCCTTCTCCAACAAATCTTATGTATCCGATAGTCCCTCGTCCAGAAAACGTTCATATTCATTCCTTATTAACAACAGAACAAAAAGCGCTCTCTTTACAAAGCTCTTTACTACAAAGAAAAAAACAGTAACCTTCATGTTACTGTTTAAAACAACTTGTTCCAATCAACAAACCAAATCCCGGCTGCTAGAAATAAAAATAGACAACTAAATGTAAATGTAAATGTAATCCCTCTAAAAATCCCTATATAATATTTCTTTGGAAATAATTTTTTGTATATCCAGAGCAGCCGCTTTTTATTGAATTTCTAGTTCACACTTTTTCTTTCTTCAATTTTTAAAGACCATCTCATTAATCCATATATACTTCCATACATAAGTAAGACCTTTGCAATTCCCCAAAATACATTTCTTTCTTCTAAGTCTTTAAATAAAAACATAATCGCAAGAGGAACAATTAATACAAAAACACCCATCCAACCAAGAACATATACTTCACCAATAAGAAGTAATAAAAAGATAATTGCTGCTAATATATATGTTTGCATTGTTGACAATTGTAAAATAGGCGTCCCATACCATTTATTCATAAACATCAATAACACCAATAATAAAATAGGAACCATTACTATCACATAAATCATTCCAAATTCCGCCAATTTACTTTTAAAAGAAGACATTCTAAATGCAACAATCGTTCCGATAATCGTAATGATTAAAACGATAGGATAACCGATTAACTGTACATTCGTTAACGTAAATTGTTGATCCGGACTTCCAAATAAAATATTTGTAAGTAACCAATATCCGCCTATCCCAATTATCATTCCTAAGATACTTTTTATACTCCCACCTTTATCCTTCTCCATCTCTTTAGCTAACTCTTCCGCATACTCTTTTGGTGAGTCACCAAATATGTCCCTTACCGTCTTCCCCTTTTTTTCACCTTCTATTAAATGAAGCTCTGCATCTTCTAGAAAAGCATCCACATCTTCTTCTTTAATTCCCTTAGTTATTAAATATACTTTCGTATCAATTAAAAACTTTTCTCCTTCTTTAGAAATCTTCATGATAATCCCCCTTTATTTAACCATTTCTCTTCTATTCGTCTTCATCATAATTTCAAGGAAAATCAAAATAAACAAACTTCCGTATAAACATATAATTTGAAATAGCATTGGCATAAGATCTTCCGATGTAAATGTTTTAAACAGTAACATAATAGAAAGTGGAATGATTAAATATAAGTTTTTAAACCATCCTTCAAAATATATATTTATAGCTACTGTGATGATAAAAATCCCACCAGCTAATATATAACTTTGGACTTCGGTGAATGTGAGCATTTTTGTAGGATATATCACATCTAATATCGTAACAGCTCCTAATAAAAACAATGGAGCAATCATAACTAAAGACCACATGGAAAACCATGTTTTTGTAAAGCTTGTGACGAAGGCCATTTTGCGAAGTAGAAAATTAGGACCCATAACAACTAAAATCAATGAAAAACTGTAACCGATACACTGCATAAGTGAAATCTGTAACATTCCATTATTCACTATTAAGATAGAAGCAATAATCCAAAACGATACGATATTCATTACTGTAAAACCAATTTGCTTCCACGTTTCCTGTCTATCTCTTTCCATCACTTTTACAATTTCATTTGCATATTCTTTCGGTGAGCTTCCGAAAATATCTTCTACACGCTTCCCCTCACTCTCACCTTCTATTAAATGCAATTCTGCATCTTCTAAAAAGTTTTCAATATCACTTTCTTTCACACTCTTTGCCGTCAAAAATAATCTCATATCTAACAAAAACTTTCGAGCTTCACTTGATAACATTATTTTCTCCTTCCCTTCCCTTCAAGTAGACGTTCTACACTACTTTGCATCGCTTCCCAGCGATCCATAAATTCATCAAGTGCTTCCTCGCCTTTTTCTGTTAATGTATAATATTTTCTCTTTGGACCAGATGGCGATTCCTTCATTACGCTTGTTATTAGTCCTTCTTTTTGCATTCGTATTAATAACGGATAAATACTTCCCTCACTCGCCATTGTAAAACCATACTTTGCTAGCTTTTCACTCATTTCATAACCGTATATTTCGCCTTCAGAAATAATAGCAAGTAAGCATCCTTCTAAAATCCCTTTCAACATTTGACTTGTCGACATAATTCAAATCCTCCTACTATCTTGTTTTACAAGATAGATAAGCGTAAGTATCTTGCTTTACAAAATAGTATAGCAAAGACTATTTTGCAAAACAAGATAGCTAACGATATTTTTTCCAAATGTTTGCAGGAATTTCATTATAACCTCTCTAAATAGAGCACTATGAAAACTTTATTATGAAGGGATGTTTTTCATCATGGTTACAAATCGAGTTGTCTTTTTAACAGGTGCTGCGAGTGGTATTGGATATGAAATGGGAAGTGCTTTTGCAAAAGAAGGTGCAAAAGTTGTGATTACTGATCGTCTTGAAGAACGTGCGAAAGAAGCTGCTGAACAATTACAAAATGAAGGTTTTCAAGCTACCGGTTTAAAATGTGACGTTACATCTGAAGAGGAAATTACAGCATCAATTTCTCAAACAGTTAGTCATTTCGGTTCATTAGATATATTAATTAACAACGCAGGAATGCAACACGTTTCACCCATTGAAGACTTTCCAACTGAAAAGTTTGAGCTACTAATTCAAATTATGCAAATTGCTCCGTTTATCGCAATTAAGCATGCCTTTCCGATTATGAAACAACAAAAATATGGTCGTATTATTAATGTCGCTTCTATTAACGGCCTTGTCGGGTTTGCTGGAAAAGCTGCCTACAATAGTGCAAAACATGGCGTAATTGGATTAACAAAAGTTGCCGCTTTAGAAGGTGCTACGCATGGTATTACTGTTAATGCCCTTTGCCCTGGTTATGTCGATACCCCTCTTGTACGTAATCAACTACAAGACTTAGCTACTACACGAAATGTACCACTTGAAAATGTTTTAGAAGATGTTATTTATCCACTCGTCCCACAAAAGCGCTTATTACAAGTACAAGAAATCGCTGATTATGCTATGTTTTTAGCGAGTGAAAAAGCTAAAGGTATAACTGGTCAAGCTGTCGTTATCGATGGTGGCTATACTGCTCAATAAAAAATAAAGTTTGCTCAAGAAGAGCAAACTTTATTTTTTATCGCGAGGATCTTCGTACTTTAGTAATTGCCGCGGGAGCTTCTCAATTGCAACAATTACCCCCTCTAATTTACTTTCAATACGGTGGAGTAAATATAATGTTACAACAATTGGAAACCCTACATTACCTATCATCTTGATCCACTCTTCCATCCTCTTCTCCTCCTTTCATTATATAAGTAAGAGAAAACAATGCATTTAGGCATAAAAAAACAAGCTATTATGTATTAGCCTGTTTTTCAAATAATGATGCAATTTCTCGTTTATAATCCCCGCTTATAATACCTTTCTCAGTAATAATTCCTGTAATTAATTCGTTCGGTGTTACGTCAAATGCAGGGTTATAAACATTCGTTCCGATTGGTGCTACTTGTTTTCCAAAGATTTTCGTAACTTCTGTTTCATCTCTTTCTTCAATAATTATTTCGGCTCCAGTTTCTTTCCTAACATCAAATGTTGACAGTGGCGCAGCAACATAAAATGGGATATCAAAGTGCTTTGCTAAAATAGCTAAATTCATTGTCCCTATTTTATTTGCCGTATCTCCATTTGCGACAATTCGATCCGCCCCTACAATAATTGCATTTATTTCTTTCGTTTGAATAGCATGAGCTGCAGTATTATCTGTAATAAGGGTCACATCAATATTTGCTTGCTTCAATTCCCAGGTCGTTAAGCGACCACCTTGTAAAACTGGTCTCGTTTCACACGCATATGCATGTAAACGCACACCTTTCTCTTTTCCAATATAAAAGGGAGCTAATGCAGTTCCATATCTGGCAGTTGCGATACTTCCAGCGTTACAGATTGTTAAAATATTATCGCCATCTTTAAAACATGTTAACGCATATTCCCCAATATTTCGGCACACCTCTTCATCTTCCTGCTGAATGCGAAGCGCTTCTTCTTCTAATGTTTTTTGTGCTTCTTTTATTGTAATAATCTCTCGAATAGATTCTCTCATACGATCAATTGCCCAAAATAAATTTACTGCTGTCGGGCGTGACGTTCCTAAATAATTACAATCTCTATTAAACTTCTTTTGAAATTCTTCAATATGTACAGTGTTATATTTTTTTGATGCAAGCGCCAAGCCAAATGCAGCTACAATTCCAATTGCAGGCGCTCCTCGTACTTCTAACATTACGATGCTTTTCCAAACCTCTTCAATAGTCGTCAATGTTTTGTATTCTGTGCTATGCGGCAATTTTGTTTGATTTAATACCGCAATTGCATCACCTTTCCAGCTTACAGATCTCGGAACAGTAACAATTGTACTCACGCTTTTACGCCCCCTGAAACTGTCTGTTGAAATAATGTTCGAAACAGTTGAATATCAGCACTTTTAGATTCATATTTTATTAGTTCTTTACCTAAGGATAGCGCTTGCTTCTTAGCTTGAATTCTTGTTTCTTTATTTTCTATTTCATCTAAATCTGCTACATGAGCTAAACCAATTGTTCTACGAATTAGTTCACATCCGGCAAATCCAACTGCATCAGTAAAGATATTTTGCAAAATAATTGGTAACCATTGCTTTTCTTTCGTATATGCTTCTACACCTTCTCCAATCCATAACTTTGTAAAAGTCTCTACAAAATAACTCCACGTCTTTTCTATATGGAAAAATAGTACACTTCTTTTTTCTTCTTCTCTAGATAAAGCATTTAATAATAGATTTGCAATAAATTGACCTATGTCAAATCCAAATGGGCCATATGTCGCAAATTCTGGATCAATCACTTTCGTTTCAGAAGGTGACGAAAAAATACTACCAGTATGTAAATCACCATGAATAAGAGTTTCTTTTCTTGTTAAGAACTTATATTTATATTGTGCTACTTTTAGTTTTAAAGTTTTATCACTCCAAAGTTCATCAACCACGAGCTGTAAATCTGGCTCATAATCATTTGTATCATAATGTCCAAACGGATCTGTAAACACTAAATCCTCTGTAATTTTACAAAGGTCCGGATTTACAAAGGTACCTTCTAGTACCCTCTTCTCTTCTGACTGTAAACCAAAATCTGAAGTATAAAATAAAACATGTGCTAGAAAACGGCCGATATGCTGGGATAAAAGCGGATATTCTTCTCCGTCTATTAATCCTTTTCTTGTAATTGTTAGTCTTGATAAGTCTTCTATTACCGTTATCGCTAACTCTTCATCATGACTGTACACTACTGGAACATAATCCGGTACATACTGCGCAAAAATTTGCAGTGCCTTGCTTTCAATCGTTGCTCTTTTTATAGACAATGGCCAGCTTTCACCAACTACTTTCGCATAAGGCAGTGCTTGTTTTATTATAATTGATTTCTCTCCATCATCTAATTTGAACACGTAATTTAAGTTTCCGTCTCCAATTTCATGACAAACGACATTTGCCTTCGCTTCAAAATAGCCATGATCTTTCGCATATTGTACAGCTGTTATTTCTGTTAATGAATAATATCCCATCGTCTTCTCCCCCTTTTTAAATTCAGAGGTTTTTCTAACATAGAAAAACCTCTTTCCACTAAGAAAGAGGTTTGAAGTTTATCTTCTCCCCTCTTATCTGCCAGAAAGTTTTACTTTCTGCTGGAATTAGCACCGTGCCTTTTGGCGTAATAAACGCCCCATTTCACAATGGTATTACGGTCGGTTGCTGGGCTTCATCGGGCCAAATCCCTCCACCTGCTCTTGATAAGAGTTGTATAATTTTTTGAATTTTTAACTTTATGTTGAAGACTATACCAAGAATAAAAATCACTTGTCAACATTTTATTTGTATAATTCTGGACGGCGATCCGCAAAAACTGGAATTCCTTTACGTACTTCTTTAATTTTCTCGAATTCAAGCTCTCCAAATAAAATTGATTCCTCTTCATTCGCCTCTACTACAACTTCACCCCAAGGGTCCACAATTAAAGAATGACCCGCAAATACATTATTTGGATCCTTTCCTGCTCTATTACACGCAACAACATAACACTGATTTTCAACCGCTCTTGCTTGCAATAGCAAACGCCAATGTGCTAAACGAACTAATGGCCATTCTGCTACAACAAATAATACTTTTGCCCCTTTAGCAGTATGGACACGCATCCACTCTGGAAAACGAATATCATAACAAATTGTTCCAGCACATTCAACATCATCTAGCTTAAATTCGCCCGTACTATTACCAGCTATTAAATATTTATGTTCATCCATAAGCTGAAATAAATGTACTTTACTATATTCGTTGACTAGCTGTCCTTCATTATTTACAACATACATCGTATTTGTAACGCCTTGCTCCGTTTGCTTTGCTATGGACCCACCAACAATATGTACATCATATTGCTTCGCCCATTCTATTAACTTTTCTTTCGTTTCCACTCCATCCCTATCTGCAATTTCAGAAAGTCTCGTTAAATCATATCCTGTTGTCCATAACTCTGGTAAGACGATAACATCTGGCCTTTCCTTCATAGCTTCGCTTATTTTATTTTTAGCATTCTCAATATTTTTTTCTACATCTCCAAAAACAATATCCATTTGAATACATGCGACTTTCATTTTTTCAGCCCCATTCTTATTTTTCTCTTTACAAAATACTGGAAAGATTATATCATTTGTCACTAGAATTGTAACAACTTTCAAAAGAGGTGGAAAGTATGAAATTATTTCAACCTTCTGAGATAGTAACATCATTGCCAACACAATTTTTCGCTTCACTTGTTGCAAAAGTTAACAAAGTCGTTGCAGCTGGTCACGATGTTATTAATCTAGGTCAAGGTAATCCAGATCAACCAACACCGCAGCATATCGTAAAAGCTTTACAAGATGCTGCCGAAAAGACCATTCATCATAAATATCCGCCATTTCGCGGACATGAAAGCTTAAAGGAAGCCGTAGCTACATTCTATAAACGTGAATACGGCGTCGAATTAAACCCAAAAACTGAAGTTGCTATTTTGTTTGGCGGAAAGGCTGGACTAGTAGAATTACCGATTTGTTTTACAAATCCTGGTGATACGATTCTCGTTCCGGATCCAGGCTATCCAGATTATTTATCCGGGGTTGCCTTAGCAAAGGCACACTTTGAAACCATGCCACTTATTGCAGAAAATCATTTTTTACCGGATTATAAACAAATTGATGACTCTATCGCTGAGCAAGCAAAGTTAATGTTTTTAAACTATCCAAATAACCCTACCGGTGCTACTGCATCAAAAGATTTTTTTGATAAAACCATTCACTTTGCTAATAAACATAATATATTAGTTGTTCACGATTTCGCTTACGGCGCTATCGGATTTGATGGTCAAAAACCTGTTAGTTTCTTGCAAGCAGATGGTGCCAAAGATACAGGAATTGAAATTTACACTCTATCGAAAACTTTCAATATGGCTGGCTGGCGTATTGCTTTTGCAGTAGGGAATGAAAGTGTCATTGAAACCATTAACCTATTGCAAGATCATATGTATGTTAGTATTTTTGGTGCAGTTCAAGATGCTGCCCGCGAAGCACTATTAAGTTCACAGTCTTGCGTAATAGACCTTGTAAATAGTTACGAATCTCGAAGAAATGTCCTTATAGAAGCTTGTCATTCCATTGGTTGGAATGTTGATATTCCAAAAGGATCATTCTTTGCATGGCTTCCTGTACCAGAGGGCTATACATCTGAGGAATTTTCTAATATTTTATTAGAAAAAGTACACGTTGCAGTTGCTCCAGGTGTTGGCTTCGGTGAGCACGGCGAAGGTTATGTTCGCGTTGGGCTCCTGCATACAGAGGAGCGATTGCGGGAAGCAATTAATCGAATTGAGAAATTAAAAATTTTCAAAAAGCCATTGACAACATGAAAAATATCTGACAAAATTCAGTTATCTTAAAAATTTAAACATTTCTAAATACTTCTTATCAAGAGCAGGTGGAGGGACGAGCCCGACGAAGCCCGGCAACCGATCTACAATTGTAGACACGGTGCTAATTCTCGCAGCATTATGCTGACAGATAAGGAGCTGGTTGTAAAAAAACCTCTCCTTAGCTGAGAGGTTTTTTTATTTAACTAGGGGGTTATAACAATGAGCGGAATTATAGCGACGTATTTAATTCATGACGATTCACATAACTTAGAAAAAAAGGCGGAACCAATTGCACTCGGATTAACAATTGGTTCTTGGACTCATTTGCCACACTTATTACAAGAACAATTAAAACAGCATAAAGGCAACGTCATTCATATTGAGGAATTAGCTGAACAAGAACATACGAATTCATATTTACGCAAAAAGGTAAAACGTGGGATTATTAAAATCGAATACCCGTTATTAAATTTCAGTCCAGACTTACCAGCGATTTTAACAACTACATTCGGAAAGCTATCACTTGATGGCGAAGTAAAATTAATTGACTTAACTTTTTCAGAAGAATTGAAAGAACATTTTCCTGGTCCCAAGTTCGGGATCGATGGCGTTAGAAACCTGATAGAAGTGTATGATCGTCCCCTTTTAATGAGCATTTTTAAGGGAATGATTGGACGAAATATTGGATACTTAAAAACTCAATTACGTGATCAAGCAATTGGTGGTGTAGATATTGTAAAAGATGATGAAATTTTATTTGAGAACTCATTAACACCACTCACGAAACGAATAGTATCTGGAAAAGAAGTTTTACAATCAGTCTATGAAACATACGGCCATAAAACGTTATATGCCGTAAATTTAACAGGACGCACTTTCGACTTAAAAGAAAATGCAAAACGTGCAGTGCAAGCTGGGGCTGATATTCTATTATTTAACGTATTTGCTTACGGACTAGATGTACTACAATCACTTGCAGAAGATGATGAAATCCCGGTTCCTATTATGGCACACCCTGCTGTAAGTGGTGCTTATTCGGCATCGAAGTTATATGGAATTTCATCTCCATTATTACTTGGAAAGCTACTACGTTATGCTGGTGCAGATTTTTCTTTATTCCCGTCTCCATACGGAAGCGTTGCATTAGAAAAAGAAGAAGCTCTCAGCATTTCAAAATATTTAACTGAGGAAGATGCATTTTTCAAGAAAAGTTTTTCTGTCCCATCTGCCGGTATTCATCCTGGTTTCGTTCCTTTTATTCTGCAAGATTTCGGTAAAGATGTTGTTATTAATGCCGGCGGCGGGATACATGGGCATCCGTATGGAGCGCAAGGCGGTGGTAAAGCTTTCCGTACTGCAATTGAAGCTACTCTGCAAGGTAAATTACTCCATGAAGTAGATGAAATTAATTTACATAGCGCACTACAAATATGGGGAAACCCCTCTCATGAGGTGAAGTTATGAGTATTCAAGTGTTTTGTGATTTCGATGGGACGATTACAAATAATGATAACATTATGTCCATTATGGAAAAATTCGCTCCACCAGAAGCAGCAGAAGTAAAAAATAGAATTTTATCACAAGAGCTATCTATTCAAGAGGGTGTTTCTCAATTATTTCAATTAATACCTACTCATCTGCGCGATAATATAATTCAATTTTTAAAAGAAACTGCCGAAATTCGCAGTGGCTTTCATGAATTTATACAATTCGTAAAGGAAAATAACATTTCTTTTTACGTGATATCAGGTGGAATGGATTTCTTCGTCTACCCACTTTTACAAGGGATCATTCCAAAAGAACAAATTTATTGTAATGAAACAGACTTTTCAAAAGAGTTCATTACAGTTAAATGGCCTCATTCTTGTGATGATCATTGTCAAAATTATTGCGGATTATGTAAATCATCATTAATTCGTAAATTAAGTGATACAAATGACTTTCATATTGTAATTGGTGATTCTATTACTGATTTACAAGCTGCGAAACAAGCTGATAAAGTATTCGCTCGCGACTTTCTTATTACAAAGTGCGAAGAAAATCATATTGCTTATACACCGTTTGAAACATTTCAAGATGTGCAAGCTGAATTAAAACTTTTGTTGGAGGTGAGGGCATGAAACAACTTTTTCGTCAGTGGTATGACTTGAGCGAGATAAAAAAAGAATTAACAACTCGAAATTGGTTCCCAGCAACAAGTGGTAATATTTCTATAAAAGTTAGTCATGAGCCACTTACTTTTCTCATTACAGCAAGCGGTAAAGATAAAACAAAAACCACTCCAGATGATTTTCTATTAGTAGATCATGTAGGAGTTCCCGTTTTAGAGACTGAATTACGCCCTTCAGCAGAAACAATATTGCATACACATATTTATAACAATACGAATGCTGGGTGCGTACTTCATGTTCATACAACTGATAATAATGTCATCACAAATTTATATAGTGATGCAGTTACCCTTCAAAATCAAGAAATTATTAAAGCTCTCGATATTTGGGAAGAAGGTGCAACAATTCACATTCCTATTATCGAAAACCATGCCCATATCCCAACGCTTGGAGAAAACTTCCGAAAGCATATACAAGGTGATTCGGGAGCGGTATTAATCCGTAACCACGGTATTACCGTATGGGGCCGAGATAGCTTTGATGCAAAGAAGAGATTAGAAGCTTATGAGTTTTTATTCCAATTTCATATAAAACTATTATCAATTCAAGGAGGCGTTTCTAATGGCGCAAATTCGTATTCATGAAGTAAATACTCGTATTGAAAATGAAGTGGAAGTATCTAAATTTCTACAAGAGGAAGGCGTTTTATATGAGAAATGGAATATTTCTAAACTTCCTACTCATTTAAATGGAAATTATTCTTTAACAGATGAAAACAAAGCTGAAATATTAGCTGTTTTTTCAAAAGAAATTGCTGATGTTTCAGCACGTCGAGGTTATAAAGCATATGATGTAATTTCACTTTCAAATAGCACACCTAACCTTGACGAATTATTAATTAATTTCCAAAAAGAACATCATCATACAGACGACGAAGTTCGCTTTATCGTCAGTGGTCATGGCATTTTCGCTATTGAAGGCAAAGATGGGAAATTCTTTGATGTTGAACTTGAGCCAGGCGATTTAATATCTGTTCCTGAAAATGCAAGACATTATTTTACCTTGCAAGATGATCGTCAAGTTGTAGCTATTCGTATTTTTGTGACAACTGAAGGCTGGGTTCCAATCTATTAAGGTAGTTAGTTGAATAAAAGGACTTGGACCCCCTTTTCCAAACTTTTATTCACTCTACATATATACATCCTCCTATGGAACAGGCTTATTTCACTTTTGAAATAAGCCTGATTTTTTATTTACTCAAAAGTACCATTTCACCACAAATTTAACGTCTTGATTTTTCAAGTGTATTTTTCGAACATTTTTTGAACATTTATTGAATTTTTTCTGAAAATTCTGTTTTGTATGTGATATACTACAATTAACTAAGAAGGAAAATAATATCGCAAACAGAGGGGGATAATCATGAGCTTACTTATCGCACTTATACTTGGAGTTACATGTGGAGCATTTCCTGTTATTTTAGGAGCTATTATGGAAGAGTTAGAAATTGGTGTTTTAGGATTTGTCGCATCTTGTGTAAGCGCTTTATTGTTTGGTTTATTCGGCGCTATTCCTGTTTCAATTCTGTGTGCTTTTTATATAATACGCCATGCTCGTACAAAACAATTTGGTCCTAATCACATCGCACAAATTATCCCATTCCCGGTTGAACGATGCCGCCGCGCTTCTAACTTATAATTATAAAAATTAAAGATGACTAAATAAATAAAAGTCCTCAAATGAGGACTTTTATTTATTTTCTTCTAGAAATTGAAACAATTCTTGTAGATGTAGGGCATCTTCACCATAGCTAACAGATACATGAAATATACCGTCAATCTCAGCTTGCATATAAAGATCCACTCCATCACGATCATATTTCAATGCCAAATAAAATTCCATTTCTTCTAACATCTTTTTAGAGGTTCGAATTACATAATGCCCTTTCTCATCTCTTCCATATTCAAATTCTGGTTCAAAATCATATTTTTGTTTAAAAGCTCCTTTTTGTTTTTCATTAATTTTCATACAAGTAGCTCGCTGTACAGTATCAATCATCTCATCAAACTTTTGAAGGTCCACCTCGTTTACCCCCTTATATATTTTTTATATAATACTTGTGTTCCACTATTTTCTTCGCCATCCTTAATTAACTCTTCATACAATTCTTTCGCCAAACTTAAGCCCGGGACTGGTAATTGTAATTTTTCTGCTTCCTCTAAAGCAATTTTCATATCTTTCATAAAATGCTTCACATAAAATCCTGGCTCAAAGTCTCCTTTTAACATTCGAGGAGCTAAATTACTTAATGACCAGCTACCTGCTGCCCCTGTTGAAATACTCTCTAACACTTTATCTGGATTCAATCCAGCCTTCTTCGCGTAAGCAACAGCCTCACATACTCCAATCATATTGGAAGCAATCGCAATTTGATTGCACATTTTTGTATGTTGTCCACTCCCAGCTGGTCCTTGTAATTGAATGTTTGTTCCTAACTTTTCAAGTAAAGGTAAGCATCTATCATATATTTCTTTCTCTCCACCTACCATAATTGCGAGTTTTGCTTCTTTCGCACCAACATCTCCTCCTGAGACAGGTGCATCTAACATATATATATTTTTGCTTTTTGCAACTTCATTAATACGTTTTGCTAAAGTAGGTGTAGATGTCGTAAAGTCAATTGCTATCGTACCTTCTTTTGCATGTTCTATAATTCCTTCTATACCAAAATACACTTCTTCTACATCATGTGGATATCCAACCATTGTCATTACAACATCAACTTGCTTCACTAACTCTTTTGGCGTATCACACCATTGTGCACCATCTTGCACTAAAGAATCTGTTTTTGCTTTCGTTCTATTATATACATATACTTTATGACCATCTTGCATTAAGTGATAAGCCATACTTTTTCCCATTACGCCAATACCAATGAAACCTATTGATAAAGTTTTATGTTCCATTTTCTCATCCCCTTTGTTCTAATAAATCATTTACCATCTTTCGAAACTCTTTATTAAAGTCATCATCCATACTATTTTTCACATTTGAAAATAACATAACAAAAATCCCTTTTTCTTTATTAAAATTATTGAAAGTGTTCCAACCAGATAATACACCATGATTATGAAAATAATCTGGATATATATAAAAACTAAATGCATATTTCCGTTCTGCTGAAGGCGAAAACATTGCTTGTATACTTTGTTCAGAAAGAAGTTTTCCATTTATAATTGCTTCGTCTAACTTCTTCATATCTCCAACTGTCGTATACATCTCACCGCAACCATATAGCCAATCCATGCCTAACTTCTGCGCTGGTACAAGTTCTTGATCTTTTTTCACATAACCCTTTGTAAAATTTTTATCTCCAGGTACCATATTTCCCATACCGGATTCATGCATATCTGCTTTTACAAATATGTTTTCTTTTATGTAATCTCCTAAAGGTTTTTTCGATATATGTTCTATTATATAAGCAAGCACCATATAATTATAATCTGTATATCTCCAACCTGTTCCTGCAGGAAATTCTAAATTTTGACGTCCAATCCAATTAATTAACTGTAAACGGGAAGCAGCATTCACATTGCCTTTTGCGTGTTCAGGTAAACCAGAGGTATGTGTTAATAAATGATATAGCGTAATATTTTTATTCTCCGGAAATGAAGGAATATATTTATTTACATTATCTTGAATATTCAATTTCCCTTGTTCTTGCAACTGTAAAATAGATGTGGCAACAACTGTTTTCGTAATAGAACCGATACGATATTTTGTTTGAGGTGTGTTTTCTATTTTATTTTGAACATCAGCATACCCATATCCTTTATTCAATATAACACGCTCTTTATCTGTTACCAAAACTGTTCCATTGAATTGCTTTCCGACTAAATATTGATCTAATTTTTGAGATATGCTAGCATAATCAATTTGTTGCTCTTCTTTTTCTT
Source organism: Bacillus sp. FG16 (assembly GCF_057809515.1). Classification (NCBI taxonomy): domain Bacteria; kingdom Bacillati; phylum Bacillota; class Bacilli; order Caryophanales; family Bacillaceae; genus Bacillus; species Bacillus sp. FG16. Next base: position 176,497 of record NZ_JBMDKC010000001.1, on the reverse strand, counting down.
CTATATTCCCTTGTACTTCCGATTCAATAGTAGGATTCACTTTAGTTGTTAATACAGTGTTTTCCTTTATATTAGGGCTAACAAGAAAATAGTATACTCCGCCGCCAACTATAACAGACAGTGAAGCCATTATCATTACTTTTTTTATCATATTGATCCTCCATAATTCCTTCGCTAAAAATTGTCCCCCTATTCTATTATCAAACAATAAAAAAAAATCGCAACAATTTGTTGCGAAAAATTACATTTTTTCTTTTCTATACACACATACTTGATTCTTGCCATTTTTTTTCGCTTCATATAATGCAATGTCCGCTCGTTGCATTAATTCTTCTCTTGTAGTTCCTTGTTCATATAACGCAACTCCAAAGCTAGCTGTTAACTTCGAAATTCCAGTGAATTGCTTTGTTTCAATGAAGAATCGTAATGACTCCGCAACTTGAAATGCTTCCTTTTCTACTGTATTTGTCACTAATATAATGAATTCTTCTCCTCCCCATCTTGCAAATACATGTTGCTGCTCCACTTTAGATTTCATAAGCTCTGCAAGTTGTATTAATGCCAAATCACCAAAATCATGACCATATGTGTCATTAACTGTTTTAAAATTATCTATATCAAATAAAATAATTGCTATCTTCTCATCACTACGTATTACCTTTTCCCACTCTACCTCTAGTATTTGTTGAAACTTTAAACGATTATAAATCTCTGTCAATGAATCTACCATAGCAAGTCTTTCTTGCTCTTGATAGATTTCATCTAATTCTGTAATTTCCGTGCACTTTACAATAAATCTTGATAAATCTTCTGGCAATGGTGTCGCACGTAATAGAAAAGTAGATACTGCCCCTTCATAATTTGACATCTTAATTCTTCTACCACTTGATAAAGTATCGTCTAGCCATGTTATATCATGCGTCGTCGAGTAGTATCCATTTTCTCTAATAAAATGTTCAGCAAATACTAAATGTTGCTCACGATAGGCAAACAAATCTTCATATCCGAAAAACGTTAAAAAATTTGTATTACAATCAACAATCTCATCATCTTCTACTATAAATAATAAATCATTTTGAAAATCAAACATCGTTTGAAGCAGTTCCTGCTGCAAACTAACTTGCCTTACTAAAGAAAGTTGATACAAACTCTTATTCACTTCTTCTAACACTGCTTGCGGAGTTACAGGAGCTATTACAATATTACGTATTCCTAATGCAAGTACATCTGTAAATTCTTTTGTTATTTGTTGATCCCAAATGACAATGAATGTACTTTGCGGGGTATACATATTCTTAATATATTTTATTTGAGAATATTCTGTTACATACATAATTATAATGTGTGGTTTCGTTCTTTGAAATAATAGTTCGCCCTCTTCAAAACTATTTGCTATAAACATACATTTTGGATGGATATTTTCTATCGTTTGTTGGTGTTTACATCCATTTTCTATATAAAGGACATTTAACTGCAGATCTTGTAACACATTTTGGAAAACCGTATTCTCTAATAAAAAATGTAGTATGTTCATCACTAGTCTTCACTCACTTCATATATCTTGTTCTACTGAATTCCTCACAAACATTTTTAAAAGGCTGTTCTTCAATAAACTTTAATTTGTGAGAGATACATATTAACAAGCTAATTGAGAATGTTATCTTCCCTTTTCACTCTATAAATTCCTTTTTTAGTGTATGATTATAGGAATTATATCGTTTGTATGAATGCCCTAGCTTATTTCTTAAAACTTGACAATTAAAATAAAGATATTATATTCTTAAATTCGATAACTTACAAAATGTAAGTAATATATATTGCGTTTTCCCGATAATTTTATATACAATTTGGAGGATATATAATGACAAACGACAACTTTTTTAACGTTCTATATGAACGCACATCTACACGTGCATTCAACCCAAATAAAGAAATCTCATCTACAGAATTACATGAGATTTTAAAAGCCGCAGCACAAGCACCTTCCGCTTGGAACTTGCAACACTGGAAATTCCTTGTTTTTCAAGGTGAAGATGTACAAAAACGATTACACCCAATAGCTTATAACCAACAACAAATTCTTGATGCTTCTGCAGTAGTCGCTATTTTAGGTGATTTAGAAGCTTATAAAAATGTTGAACCAGTATATGGTCCAATTGTAGAACAAGGATTTATGAAAGAAGAAGCAAAAGAGCGCTTAGCTAAAAATATTGAATCTGCATATGCTCGTGAACAATTCCCAAGAGATGCTGCCTTTTCAAATGCATCTTTAGCAGCAATGCAACTTATGCTTGCAGCTAAAGCAACTGGTTGGGATACTTGTGCTATTGGTGGTTTCAATCCACAAGCACTGACAGACGAATTTAACGTTTCATCTCGTTACGTTCCAATTATGCTTATTACAATTGGTGAATCAACTTTAAAAGGCCACCCTGCACCTCGTATGAGCGTAGAGCAAGTGAGTGAGTGGGCAAAATAATAAAAAACGAAGGTAACTACATTGCCTTCGTTTTTTTATTCCTTGTCATACTTTTGTAATATTACTACAAATCATTCGACATTTATACTTATAGAAAAGTATATTCCATTCCCTTATCATAAATAAACGTGACGTTTTGTGTCGAATTTTGTTTAGGTGTTGAAATATACCCGTGTGTTTTTGTTACAATTGTGATACAATGATAACAAATAGATAACAAGAGAGGGATTTTCATTGAGTTCATACGGAAGCTTTATCGCACTTTTATGTTACATAGTAACTGTACTGCTTCTATATTTTATTGGTGATGCCGCAAACATCTCCATTTTACAATTCCCAAAAGAAGAAGCATTCCAATTAGAATCAGAAAAACATACTGCACGATCCATTGTACCACTACTCCTAGCTCTTCCTGTATATATCATCGTTTTATATAAAAGTAAAAAAGTGTAAAGACTACCCATTTCATTTATTTCGGTGGTTTTTACATTTTTTTGTTATATTTCCCCTATTTTAAACATCATTCCATACTAAACACCCAGCTAGTCATTTAAAATGAGAAAATCCCCTAGAAAAAATTCCACTCTCTGTCCAGTCACTCACTACCGAACTTACATAGATTATAAGTGTGAAGGGGGTGATGAGGATTATGTTTGGATCATTTGGATGCTGTGATAACTTTAGAGACTGTCATCATCATGAAAGAGAGTGCAGACACCATGAGAAAGAGAAAGAGAGAGAAGTAGTTAGACCACAACAACCAGCTGTATGTAACGTACTTGCTAGCATTTCAGTTGGAACAGAGCTTTCTCTTTTAAGCATTAGAGGTAATGGCACTTTCAACAATGTAATTTTTGAAGGTTTCGCTAACGGTGTTGCTCTTTTCTCTGCTTTAGCTCGCAATGACAAAGACAACAAAGATAACAATAAAGACGATAAGAACAATCAAAACCGAAATACTTTTACTGGTATTTTACGTGTATGCCCAACTGATATCGTTGCAATCGCTATCTAATTCTGTCTCTTATCCTCGATAGTAAGCAAATATGATTTACTTTTCTCATGGAAAAAACCTGAGACCGATTTCAAATCGACTCAGGTTTTTTTATTGATTATATGCTTTTAACTAGTTCAACAACTTCTTCAGCAGTTGACATCATTAATGCTTTTTCTGCTAATGTTTCCATTTCTGCTTTTGACAACTTGCTTAGTTGTGTTCTTGCAGGAAGAATAGATGTTGCACTCATACTGAACTCATCTAAACCTAATCCTAATAATAATGGGATAGCAAGTGAATCGCCTGCCATCTCACCACACATACCAGCCCATTTGCCTTCTTTATGAGCAGCATCGATAACCATTTTTACAAGACGTAAAATAGATGGGTTATATGGTTGGTATAAGTATGATACTTGTTCGTTCATACGGTCTGCAGCCATTGTGTATTGGATTAAATCATTTGTTCCGATAGAGAAGAAGTCAACTTCTTTCGCGAATTGATCTGCTAATACTGCTGAAGCTGGGATTTCAACCATCATACCAACTTCAATAGAATCAGAAACAGTTGTACCCGCTTCTACAAGTTTCGCTTTCTCTTCTAATAAAATTGCTTTTGCTTGACGGAACTCATCAAGAGTTGCAATCATTGGGAACATAATTTTTAAGTTACCGTATACGCTAGCACGAAGTAATGCACGAAGTTGTGTACGGAACACATCTTGCTCATCAAGACATAAGCGAATTGCACGGTATCCTAAGAATGGGTTCATTTCTTTTGGTAAATGTAAGTATGGAAGCTCTTTATCTCCACCGATGTCAAGTGTACGAACAACGACTGGTTGACCTTCTTTTACACCTTCAAGAACTGCTTTATACGCTTCGAACTGCTCTTCTTCTGTTGGAAGATTGTCACGACCCATGTATAAGAATTCTGTACGGTATAAGCCAACGCCTTCTCCGCCATTATCGATAATACCTTGTACATCATTTGGTGTTCCGATATTTGCAACAAGCTCAACATGATGTCCATCACTTGTTACAGTAGCTTGGTCTTTTAATTTTGCCCATTCAGTTTTTTGCTCTTCAAATTTCGCTTTCTTTTCTTCAAACGAACGAAGTGTTTCTTCTGATGGGTTTACAATTACTTCTCCATCTAAACCGTCAATGATAACGATATCGCCGTTTTGGATTTTCTCCATAACAACTTTCGTACCAACAACAGCTGGAATTTCCATAGAGCGAGCCATAATTGCAGAGTGAGATGTACGTCCACCGATATCAGTAGTGAAACCTTTTGCATACTTACGGTTTAACTGAGCTGTATCAGATGGTGTTAAATCTTCAGCAATAATGATTACCTCTTCAGAAATTGTACCAGGATTTGAGAAGTTAATCCCTAGTAAATGTGCAAGAACGCGTTTTGTTACGTCACGAATGTCCGCAGCACGTTCTTTCATATATTCGTTATCCATGTTTTCAAACATAGAAATAAACATTGATGCAACTTCATCCATTGCAAATTCAGCATTTACTTTTTCGCTATTTACTTTATCTTTTACTGGGTTTACTAGTTCTGGATCATTTAACACTAATAAATGTGCTTCAAAGATCGCAGCTTTGTCAGCACCTAGCTCAGCAAATGCGTGGTCCTTAATAGCTTCTAATTCAGTTTTTGCTTTCTCAAGCGCAGCGTCTAAGCGTGCAATTTCTGCAGCTTCGTTTGTAATTGATTTCTTTTCGATGTTAAATTCAGGATTTTCAAGTCTGAAAGCCTTTGCAATAGCAATCCCACTTGATGCAGCGATCCCTTGAATGTTAAGAGTCATTATTCTCCTAATCCTTCGTTTTTCATAGTTTCTTCGATAGCTGCTAGTGCTTGAGCTGCATCATCACCATTTGCAGTGATTTTAATTTCTGCGTTTTGTTGAATGCCTAAAGACATAACGCCCATGATTGATTTTAAGTTAACGTTCTTTCCGTTATACTCTAAGTTAATGTCAGAACCGAATTTGCTTGCAGTGTTTACAAGTAGAGTTGCTGGACGAGCATGAATTCCTGAGTCGCTAGTTACTTTAAAGATTTTTTCCATGATAATTTATCTCCTTTAAATTACAGTTTTTTTTAGTTGTATAGACGTGAGTACTACATCATCTATTGTATATAATAGGCGATGTTCGGTCAACCACATCGCCTATTATAATTATAAACATTTTGCGTCAAATTCCTACTGAATGTCAATAATAGCGGTTTCGCCCTTCTTAACATTTCCATCTTTTTTCAATTCGACTTGTTGCCCTTGTTGTAAGTTTGTAAATACAATTGGTGTAATGATAGATGGTGCATTTCCTTTTACAAATGCAAGATCTACTTTTAATAACGGTTGGCCTTGCTTCACTTTATCACCTTGTGCTACAAGTGCCTCGAATCCTTCACCATTTAATTTTACAGTATCAATACCAAAGTGGATTAAAATTTCTTTTCCACCTTCAGATTGAATACCAATCGCATGTTTTGTAGGGAATACATTGACAATTTCACCGTTAACTGGAGAAACTACTGTTCCTTCAGTTGGCTCAATTGCAAATCCGTCTCCCATCATTTTTCCTGAGAATACTTGGTCAGGCACTTCTGTAATTGGTAAGATTTTCCCTTCAATTGGTGATACAATTGTTTCATTTTCATCAACTTTTTGAGGAGTTTCTTCCACTTTTACAGGTTCTTCTTTTTCAACATGAGGTGTACGACCTGACATTATATCATGAATTTGTGATTTTAATGTGTCAGATTTCGGTCCGAAAATAGCTTGAATGTTATTTCCAACTTCAAGTACACCAGCTGCTCCAAGTTCTTTTAAGCGGTCTTTGTTTACATTCTTTTGTTCGTTAACTTGAACACGTAAACGAGTAATACAAGCATCTAAAGAAGCAATGTTTTCTTTACCACCAAGTGCTACTAATACTTCACGAGGAAGTTCGCCTGCTTCTGTTTTTCCTGCACCGTCATTTGCATTTGCCTCTTCACGACCAGGTGTTTTTAGATTCCATTTACGGATTGCAAAGCGGAATCCGAAGTAGTAAATAACTGCTAGTACAAGACCAACAATAATTACCCACCACCATGCTGTACGGCCTGGTAGTACACCGAATAATAAGAAGTCAATTAAACCACCAGAGAATGTCATACCAATTTTAACACCTAAAATTTGCATTGTCATAAATGATAGACCAGCAAATACAGCGTGAATTCCGAATAATACTGGCGCTACGAATAAGAATGAAAATTCAAGTGGCTCTGTAATACCTGTTAAGAAAGATGTTAATGCTGCAGAACCTAAAATACCTGCTGCTAATTTTTTATTTTCTGGACGTGCTTCATGGTACATTGCTAAAGCTGCTGCTGGAAGACCGAACATCATGAACGGATACTTACCAGTTGTAAATGTACCTGCTGTTAATTCTACACCGTCTTTCAACTGTGCCATAAAGATTTTTTGGTCACCACGGATTAATTCGCCAGCTGCATTTGTATACTGACCGAATTCGAACCAGAACGGTGAATAGAAAATGTGATGTAGTCCAAATGGAATTAATGAACGTTCAATTAAACCGAATATAAATGCTGCGATTGTTCTATTTGCATCAATCATTTGATGTGAGAACGTGTTTAAGCCACCTTGAATGTATGGCCAAACGAAGCACATGATAATACCTACTATTAAAGAGAATGTTGCAGTTGCGATCGGTACGAAACGCTTACCTGCAAAGAAACCTAAGTATGATGGTAATTCAATGTTGAAGTATTTATTATAGCAATATGCCGCTACTATACCGACGATAATACCACCAAATACCCCTGTTTGTAGCGTTGGAATACCTAATACGTTTGCATACGCTGGATCTGCAAATCCAATTTTTACTGGGTCTGCTCCAGAACTTGTTACTTTCACTAGCTTATCTACTTCTAAGAACACACTCATCGTTTTGTTCATAATTAAGTAGCCGACGAATGCTGCTAAACCAGCTACTCCATCTCCACCAGCTAAACCAATTGCTACCCCAACTGCGAATAATAATGCAAGGTTAGCGAAAATAATATCACCAGATTGTTCCATAATTTTTGCAACCATTACGAACCAATCTGCTTTTAAAGCAGGAATAACATTTGTTAACTGTGGATTTTGAAATGCATTACCAAATCCAAGTAAAATACCTGCCGCCGGTAAAATCGCTACTGGAAGCATTAACGCTTTTCCGACTTTTTGAAGAACACCAAAGATCTTCTTAAACATGGAAACCCTTCCTCTCTTATCTATATTGATACCTTCCGACAAACGCCAAAAAGACATGAGGAAAAAAAGATAGAACGATAGCTATACAAAGGGTAGTATATCCCTTTCTCTAGCTTACATTCCTTACTTTTCTCCACTCATGCCTGATCGAATCAGTAACACGTGTCAAAAATAGGTTTACGTATAAGTTCACTATAATTAAGGCAAACGTTTTCGTTACTCACCTTAATGTGTTTGTCGAAATTTGTATAACTTTGCAATAGTTATTATACATAACTATTGTAAGCGATTCAATCATTTTTTTTAACGTTTTCATTTTAGACAAAAATATATGACTTATTACACATGCTCTGCCTTTACTAAGCGTTGCAAGTGCATCGTTAAATAAATACTTTCAGCTTCATATACAGGTAGTTGCAACTCTTTTTGCATGACCTTGACTAGCTTCCAAGCTACGTTATAGCAAACTGGATACTCCACCTTTAGTAAATCAGCAAAACTTTGCGATTCTTCTACTTTTTCTCCTTTTTTCACCCTCTCAATAGCATATTGAAGATGACGAATAAGGCGTAAATAATGAATGCTCTCTTGATCTAATGTAATTTGTAAGTTTGTCTCAATTAAAGAGACAAGTTGTGCAATGAGACGGGAGTTTTGATTAACTGAAGATAAATCAGAATTTGTAAGCGAACTGTAAATGTGAAGTGCAATAAAACCAATTTCTCCTTCTGGCAATGTAATTTGCAAACGAGAATTTAAAAGTTCTACAACACCTTCCGCAATTTCATATTCCTCTGGATAGAGCATTTTTGTTTCAACTAAAAAAGGATTATCAATTGTAAGTCCTTGTTTTAACCTTTTAATTGCAAATGAAATATGATCTGTTAACGCAATATGAATATGTTCATTTAGTGGAGATTTCGCTTTTTCTTGAATGTACAGCATAATATCGTTCATCAATTCAATTAATTTTTCACTAACATGCGGCACTAATAATTTATATTGTTCACGATCACGTTCATTTTTTAAGACAAACATTTTTTCGATTTGTTCTTGCTCCAATACATCTTTCGCTTTTTTCCCAAATCCAATTCCTTTACCAATCACTACTACTTCCTCGTGTTCAGGATGGCTAGCAATGATGACATTATTATTTAAAACTTTTTTAATTTCTAGATAATTATTCATATAACACCACCCTCGTACTTAAATAGCCTACTTTTATGTTACAGAATATTCTTCTTTGTCGTCAATGTAAAACATCTGCCATTTAATAAAAATTCATTTTTTAGACATGTTTATATATGATGCGTATAATGTAAGAGCAACTGTACATAGAAAGGAGATAACAGCATGATTAAAATGTTTGTAAGTGATATCGATGGTACAATGATGCAACACGGAGGTCTTATTGATGAACAAGATGTTGCGGCACTACGCAGCCTCGCCGAGCAAAATGTTATTCTTTGCTTCGCTTCCGGAAGACTTGATAATGAAATTGCAGACTTAATGAAAGCTGTAAATACAAATTTTCATCGCATTAGTGTAAATGGTGTTTTTGTATATACACATGAAAATAAACAACTATTATCTGCAACTTTTGATTCCAGCATACTTCCCGATTTGTTAGCTATGACGAATGAAAATCCTTATTTCCGTTATGTAAGTGATGGGCATAATTATTACATTGAAGAGAAAACACCTTTTATTCAAGAACTTGAACAACAAGTAACTATGACTTCTGTTGAAGAACCAAACTTACTACAGAAGATTGATGATACAATTTTCCCAAATAAAATTTCTGTCGGTGGAACAAAGGAGAGCTTGCAACTCCTTCAGAAAAAAATTGATGAAAAATTCCACGGGAAAGTTAGTACTTTCATCTCAGCAGAACAATGTTTAGATGTAATGCCACCGAATGTTAGTAAAGGCTCTGCCATTTCTGTTTTATTAAATGAGTTTCAAATAAAACCTGAGGAAATTGCTTGTATAGGGGATTCTTACAATGATATTCCTATGTTTTCTTTAACTCCTCACAGTTTTGCTATGTCGCAAGCAGATGATGCAGTAAAAAAACACGCTCACTATGTAGTAAATCACGTCAAAGATGCTGTTAACCACGTAATTGCTCATAATAAAAATACGACTCATTCCTTATAAGGATGAGTCGTATTTTTATTTCTTTACATGTTATCCATTTTCATTTCCACTGTACTTCACAAACTGAAATATACTATTTGTTACGTGCGATATTCGTAATAAATTTATAACGATCTCCACGATAAATACATTTCACGTACTCTAGCGGTATCTCACCTTCTGAATATGACCATTGACGCATTACAAGTACAGGCGCCTTTTTAGGAATATGCAGATGTTCAGCTTCATTTTCCGTCGCAACAGAAGCTTCAATTGACTGAGTAGCGCTAACAAGTTTAAAGCCCAGTTTTTTCTCTAAATGTTCATATAAAGATTGTTGCAATATCTCTTCGTTAATATCTTTTACAAGAGCTGGCGACAAATATGTCGTCTCAAAAGCAATCGGTTCATCATCAGCTAAGCGAATACGCCTCACTTCATAAACCGATTCCCCCTCCTGTATTCTCAACCGGTCTGCTATTTTAGCAGTAGCTGGAACTAGGCGGAAACTAAGTAATTGACTACTTGGGTTCATTCCACGAGAAATCATATCTTCTGTGAATCCCGTCATTCCTTGCAATTTTTGTTCCACTTTCGGAAGTTGGACAAATGTTCCAATTCCACGCTTCCGATATAAATAGCCTTGTTCCACTAAATTATTAATCGCCTGTCTGATTGTCATACGACTCACTTCGAACTTATCACAAAGTTCATTCTCAGATGGGATTTTATCTCCCGGCTTCCATTCGCCGTCCTCAATTAGCTGTTTCACCCACTCTTGAATCTGATAATAGATCGGAAATGGTGAATACTTGTCGATGTTCATCAGCAATCGCCTCACTGCATAAAGATAGAGCTTCTTGATCTGCGATTACGGTTACATTCGGATGACGTTGTAAAACTGTTGCCGGACACTCTTCACTATATTCACCTTGCAATAATTCTTTAACAGCTTCTGCCTTTTTAGCACCCATAGCTACAAGTAGAACTTGTTTCGCTTTCATAATGCTTCCAATTCCCATTGTAATCGCATGAGTTGGCACATCTTCTTCTTTTTCGAAGAAGCGAAGGTTTGCTTGGCGTGTAGATTCTGTTAATTCAACAATGTTCGTTGGAGAATTAAACGGTGTTCCTGGCTCGTTAAATCCGATGTGACCGTTTTCACCGATTCCAAGAATCTGTAGGTCAACTGGGTTAGCAGTTAGAATGCCCTCGTAACGTTTGCACTCTTCCTCTAAATCACTTGCCATCCCGTTTGGTACATAAGTTTGTTTAAATGGAAGATGATCAAACAACTGTTCTTGCATGAAATAGTGATAGCTGTTTTTATCTTCATGTGGTAAATTTACGTACTCATCTAAGTTTACAGTGGTTACACGGCTTGTATCAAGTTTATTTTTTCGCATTTCTGCATAAATACCTAATGGAGAGCTTCCTGTAGCCATTCCTAATGTTGGATTTTCTTTTGTTTTTACAACTTCTTCGATTAATTTATAACCTGCTTCTGCTAGTTCTTCTGGAGTTTTTACAACAAGAATATTCATTTAATTACTTCCCTTCCTTCATATGAATTCCTAAACGAACCGTATCATATACATGTAAATCTTCATTCATCACAACAAAGTCTGCATCTTTTCCTACCGATAATGCACCTTTATTATTTAATCCAAACTCTTCTGCTTGGTTAACTGATGTCATCAGTACTGCATCTTCGATTGAACAACCTGTAAATTCAATTACATTTCGGAAAGCTTGATCCATTTTTAGAATACTACCAGCTAACGTTCCATCTTCTAATCGAGCACTACCATCTTTTACATGTACTGGCTGTCCGCCAAGCTCATATAATCCATCTTCAAGACCTTTTGCGCGCATTGCGTCAGTAATAACACTTACTTTTTTCGGTCCTTTTAACTTATATGCTAATTTCACCATATCAGGGTGAATATGAATACCATCTGTAATTACTTCAACCATTACATCTGGATTTAATAACACATGACCAACAACTCCTGGCTCACGGTGATGTAATCCACGCATTTGATTGTATAAATGTGTCGCATGTGTAATCTTTCTATTTTTTAGTTGCGCATCAATTGCATCTGTATGCCCCATTGTGCCAACTACACCAGTTTCAGCAAGATATTGTTCAAACTCTAATGCTCCCTCTTCTTCTGGTGCATATGTTACTAATTTAATTAAATTCCCACTTGCTTCTTGCCATTGTTTAAATTGCTCAATATTTGCAGGAACGATATGTTCAAGTGGTTGTGCACCTGCACGTTTCTTTGAAACATAAGGTCCTTCTAAGTGAATATATTCGAAATGTGCTCCTTTTTCTTTTGCTTCTTTCGCAGCGGTTAGCGCTGCTTCAATTGCCTCTGGAGCTTGTGTCATTGTTGTTGGGAAGTAAGTTGTAACCCCTTCTTTTAACATTTCTTTACCTAGAGTTACTAACCCATCGCTATTTGCATCCATCGCATCAATATCGTATCCACCATGAATATGAACATCGATCATACCTGGAATTACAATCTTCCCTGTAGCATCAAAAACAGTTTCATTTTCTTGTGGTACATATTGAGCCATCAAACCAATTTCTTTAATGGTTTCTGCGTAACGGATAAATCCGTTTTCCACTATTTCTTGACCTGTGTAAATTTTGGCATTGATGACAATTTGCGTTTTCATTTTCATCGATCCTTTCCCATGAAATACCTACTTGTTATTATTACCTTATTCGCCTAGTTCCATCTTAATATATGCACGAGTAGTTGTCTATACATTCTAATGAAATTTCCTTTTTATTCAACGAAAAAGGAAATTTCTTACGTCCCTTATAATTATAATATATATTATTCATTTTTCCAAAAAGGGACAGTATCCACCCCTAATATAGAAATCACTTCAACAATGGCATTAACCCGCTAGACTCTAACATAACATGTTCACCATCTGTTTCTATTTCTACTGTACGTTTATTCGTTCTATATACCATTATACCGTGCCTTTTTAAGCGTTTTACTACACTTTGGTGAGGATGTCCATACGGATTACTACTCCCGTAAGACAGAATAGCAAACTGCGGCTCCACTTTTTTTATAAACGTTTCACTTGTTGAAGTATACGAGCCGTGATGCCCCACTTTTAAAACATCTGCATGTACATCAAATTGTTTTAATATTTCATGTTCTGTCCTTACATCCGCGTCACCCATTAATAAAAAATCCGCTTTTCCATATCGTACCTTTAAAACAATTGAGGATTCATTATTTTCATCTTTTGATTTCCCATTGTTTAATACCTGTATAGAAACATGTGGATCCAGCGGTATATATTGCCCTTCCTTTACTGAAACGAAAGGTATCCCTCTTTTTTTAATATTATTCCGATATGTATGATAAGTAAGAGAACTATATGTTTTTCCGCTATCTAATATAAGCGCTACCGGCATTTGCTCTACAATTGGAATTAACCCCCCTATATGATCCATATCGGGATGCGTACTGACAATTACATCTAAATGATTAATCCCTTTCTCAATTAATTTCTGAATAATAACCTCTCCTGCTTCATAAGGTCCACCATCAATTAACATTGTTTGTCCGTTTGGCATTATGATAAGTGTTGCATCACCTTGTCCCACTTTTAAAAAGCTCACTTTCATTTTACTAAGATGTTGCCGATGCATATGTAAAGGAGACGTAGTATGGATGGACATCATATACCTTTTAGCTGATGCGCTATTTAAAGAAAAACATAATAAAACAGAAACTAATAATAGAATAATCCGCATACCTCTCATAACTCGTCTCCTTTTTTCATTTAGTATGGCACTGTAAATAATTGATATACAAAAAAAGCTTAGCAAAATGCTAAGCTTTTATTTCGATATCTCTTGTAAGGAACCGAAGAATAAATCCGCTTCATTCATTTGTTCATTCTCTTCAGAAAGCGGCGGTAAATCATCTAATGTTTTCAATCCAAATGTGTCCAAAAATTCTTTTGTTGTTCCGTATAAAATAGGACGCCCTGGTCCTTCTGCTCTTCCCATTTCTTTTATAAGTAAATGTGAAACCAACGTTTGTAACGCCTTATCGGTTTTAACTCCTCTAATCTCTTCCATTTCAGTCCTTGTGATTGGTTGACGATATGCAACAATCGCTAACGTTTCGAGGGCAGCTTGTGAGAGCGAAGCAGCTGTTGGTGTATCTATCAATTTTTGATAATATGAAGCATGTTCTTTCTTTGTAGCAAAACGATATACTTTTGCATACTGTACAATTTGCAAACCACGGTTTGCACCTTCACATTCTTGTTGCATTTCTTCTAAAATATTAATTACTTCATTCATTTCAATTTCAAGAACTTTCGCTATTTGTTCTGGATAAATCCCTTCATCACCAGAAACAAATAAAAGGCCTTCAATAATTGACTTTTGTTCTTTCCTATCCATTTCACGAGCTCCTTCCTTCTATTTTCCCATAAAAATACACATCAAAAAACCGAATCACAATCAATGCGTTCGGTTCAATATTTTCTCTCTTGTTCCAAACGATACATTAAAACATAGCATGAAATAAAGTGTTTCTATCCCAATTTCACATACTTGCTCTATGCAGATTTATTAGAGCTTGATACGAAAATTTCATCAAAATTATGTTCTTGCTCAATTATGATTTGTTGATTTTTCATAAGTTCCAGAACTGCTAAAAATGTTACAACCATTATTTCACGTTCATCATCAACAAACAAATCATAAAAACTTTGGCGACCACCCTTTATTTTTAACTGCTTTAAAATATCAGTCATTCGCTGTTCAATTGGTATTTCTTGACGAGTAATACGTGTTGTTACAGGTTTCTTTGCCTTTTTACGGCGCATTAATTTTTGAAATGCCGCTAGCATATCATATAACGTAACATCAAGAGGCAAGTTTGTCTCTTCTTCTTGTTGCAACGATGTAAAGTCAATTGGTGGACGTGTATATAGCTGTGCTCTTTCTTGTTCTCTTTCTTTTAACTCAGTAGCAACTTGCTTATATTTCTTATATTCAATTAACCTCTCCATCAATTCTTGACGAGGATCATCTATAAAATCATCACCGTTATCAAGTACATCTTCTTCATGTTTCGGCAACAACATTTTACTTTTAATTTGTAATAACGTTGCGGCCATTACTAAATACTCACTTGCAACATCTAATTGAAGTTCTTTCATCGTATGCACATAAGATAAATATTGCTCTGTAATATCCGCTACAGGAATATTATATATATCAATTTCATAACGATGTATTAAATGTAACAATAGATCTAAAGGCCCTTCAAAAGCCTCTACTTTAAAATTATATTGCACAAAGCATCCCACCACATTTTTTCTATAACAACATAAGTATAGAGCATACTCATGTTCTATCCAACCTTTTTAAGAAATTTAATTAAAAATAGACCGATGCCTATGTCATCATGCCCACCACTTCATATGATAACAGTGTAGTAAGAACAATGTAGGAGGTCAAAAAACTATGGGTCACGTTGATTGTGGTTTTAGCGGTGGGTTCGCATTACTTGTTGTACTGTTTATTTTACTAATTATTGTAGGAGCAGCTTGCTTCTGCTAATATGAACAATAACGGCTAGGGGGAAATCTCCTAGTCGTTTATTGTTCATATTTCTATGATACACTTATATGTATAACCATTAGATAGGGGCGAGAAAACATGTATCCTACCGAATACATACAATTTTTAATTCATTTCCAAGGAGATTACGACTATTTTGAATGCCACGAAATACTAGAAGAGTACTGGAAGACAAAACCAAGAGGAAATCGTGACCATTACTTAGTAGGTCTCATTCAAATTGCAGTTTCTTTGTACCACCAAAGGCGTGCTAACTGGAATGGCTCCACAAAAATGATGAAAAGCGCAATCACAATTTTAGAAAAAAGCAGTGTGCCTTTACAACGTTTAGGAATTAATCAAGTACAACTTCTTTTCTTGCTCAATGAAAGATTGCAATCTATCCATAAAAAAGAACGTTTTGTACCTTTATTTTTACCCTTATCAGATCCATCGTTAGAGAAGCAGTGTATAGAGTTATGTCAAAAACAAAACCTCTCTTGGAAAGACTTGAATGCTATCCCAGGTGAATATATTATACACAAGCATACTTTGCGTGATCGCACAGAGGTCATTACTGAACGAAACGAACAATTACAAAAAAGAAAGCAGAGATAATAAACTACTTATCCCTGCTCTCACGAATGTATATTTTGTTCTAGCCCTTTACATTTTTCGCAAAAACTTGCTGTTTGCTCATTTCCGCAAATTGTAAACTCAAGAAATTTACTCTTTAACTCTTGAACCATCTTCGTTCCAATCCCCACATGACGATGAGACGGATTTACACTTAAATGCTGAATTTCTAATACTTGATTCTCTTTTTTTACAATCCCCATTATTCCAACAAAATCTTCATTTTGTTTCCACAAATACAATTGCCAATCATCTTTTGCTTCATATTCTTTCATTGTCAATTGTAATGTTTTTACATCTTTTTCAGTTGGCATAAACGAAAGAAGCCCCATTGCAATTTTTTCATAACTTTTTTTAAAACGAATTAACATAACCCTTATCCCTTCTTACAAAAGTTACAAACTAGTAATCCCCTCAATCACTCTTTTCATATCACATTCATTTTACAATATTTTCAACAGAGTGAGAAGAGTCTAAAACAACTTGATAATCATACAAAGCGAAAAGAAGAAAGTCAAATCTATGTTTCAGCACTATTCCTTTAATAAATAGAGTTAAAAAAATAAAATTTTATATGGAATGAAAAGAAACATATCATTCAACATCACTTCATTAATAGTTACCCTAAAACAGCACAATTCTAGCACAATTAATATAACAAAAAATATTTGTTGAAACATATAATGTATTGTATTCTATGTAATTTGTTAAAGGTTTGTTCTCACAAGCAATATATTTTAGCAACAATACTACTTGTATGATGCTGTTGAAGAAGTACTCAATCTCATTAAAAATAAAAAAGAGAGCAAAAGCTCTCTTTTTCCTTACCTTATTCTTCCCAAACTTTAACTTCTTTCATTACATCGCCTTGACGCATTTTTAATACTGTTTCAATACCGCTTGTTGCTTTACCAAATACAGTATGAACGCCATCTAAATGTGGCTGTGGCTCATGAACAACAAAGAATTGGCTACCGCCTGTGTTACGGCCAGCGTGAGCCATAGAAAGTGATCCTACAAGGTGTCTATGAGGGTTTCCATCAGTTTCACATGGAATAGAGTAACCTGGACCACCAGCACCTGTACCTGTTGGGTCTCCACCTTGGCTTACGAAGCCAGGAATAACACGGTGGAATGTAACACCGTCATAAAATCCTTGCTCTGCTAATTTTTTAAAGTTTTCTACTGTTTTTGGCGCTTCTTCTGGGAAAAATTCCAATTCGATTTTTTCACCGTTTTCCATTAATATGTATCCTAAAGTTTTCATATGTATATGTCTCCTTTCAACTATCTCAGCACTATATTACCACATTCATGACTAGAAACAAAAAGAATCCGACAATCTAGATACTTCTTTTTTGAAATGTGGAAAAAGCTAGGTGACAAATAAGAAATATATACTATAATAACTTTGTTGCCCGAAAATTTTAGAAAGAGAAAGGGAGCGGTTTTTCGTGAAAACGAAATTATTAGCTCTGCTATTAGCTGTAACGGTATTTATGATGCCAACAGCTTCATTTGCAGACATCATCGAGGGAGAATCAATTGTTACACTAGGAGAGAACTTATCCGAACAACAAAAACAAGATCTGTTAAAAGAAATGAAAGCACCGAAAGATGCTACAATTATTACTGTATCTAATGCGGAAGAACATAAATTTCTAGAAGGCATTGTTCCAAAAGCACAAATTGGTACGAGAGCAATTTCTTCTTCTATGATTACATACACAAAACCAGGATCTGGTCTTATTGTACGATCAAAGAACATTAACTGGGTAACAGATGCAATGTACACTAACGCTTTGATTACAGCAGGTGTAAAAGATGCAGAAATTCAAATTACTGCACCTTTTAAAGTTTCAGGAACTGCAGCTTTAACTGGATTAATGAAAGCATATGAAACAGCTTCCAATAAACCAATTCCGGAAGAAGTTAAAAAAGTAGCGAATGAAGAAATGGTACAAACAGCCCAGCTTGGTGATAAAATTGGTGAAGAAAAAGCAGTTCAACTTGTTGCAAAAATTAAAGAAGAAATTGCAAAAGAACAGCCAAAAACAACAGAAGATTTACGTTCATTAATAAAGAAAATTGCGGATCAACTCGGCATTACATTAACAGATGAACAGTTAGATAACTTAGTAGCGTTATTTGATAAAATGAAAAATCTTAATATCGATTGGAATCAAGTTGGTAGTCAATTAAACAAAGCAAAAGAACACGTTTCTGCCTTTTTAGGATCTGAAGAAGGACAAAGTTTTCTAGATAAAGTGAAAGATTTCTTCTCAAGTATCATTGATTTTGTTAAATCTTTATTCAAGTAAAAAAGAAGCCCGCCAGTGACGGGCTTCTTTTTTATACAAGTAACGGTAATTTCATAACAGCCTCTTCAACCGAACGCACTATATGATTTGCTTTCTCCTTTACATATGGATGGGCATGATGAAGAGTAAATGAATGCGGGGT
Source organism: Bacillus sp. FG16 (assembly GCF_057809515.1). Lineage (NCBI taxonomy): Bacteria > Bacillati > Bacillota > Bacilli > Caryophanales > Bacillaceae > Bacillus > Bacillus sp. FG16. Next base: position 157,870 of record NZ_JBMDKC010000001.1, on the reverse strand, counting down.
TACTTCAAACATAGAAATATCATTGAAAGAATCTCCAATACAAGCAACTTCATTTGCTTCAATTTGCAAATGGTCCATTAGTCGCTTTAGAGCACTCCCCTTACTCACGCCTCTTGGCATAATATCAACATAGCGTTTACCTGATATAAAAACTTCCGCTTCGCCTTGAAACGTATCTCGTAGCTCTTGATCTAGCGTCACAATTTTCTCTTCTTCTCCAAAAACAAACAATTTTGCAGGGTGTACAGTCTTACCAAACTCTTCTTCTAACGCTTCAATTTCAGCGATATGCACGCCCATATACGCTTCAAAATTATGGTGATGCTCATTTTTCCTTTTTGTATATCGCTGCTCATTTGCACAAACAATATCCGCTAGTCCTTTTTTATGTATATATCGATATATTTCCTGGGCAACCGTATTTTCAAAACTCGATTCATGAAATAAATTCCCATCCGGAAGTAACATTGTTGCTCCATTTAAGCCAGTTGTGTAATACGGGAATGAAAACCTTTTTACAACTTCATCAATTCTGTGTGTAAAGCGGCCAGAGGCAAAACAAATATTCGTCCCTTTCTCAGCTAACCAACACAGCGCACGCTCATCTTCTTTTTGCATATGATTCACATCGTAAACGAGCGTGTCATCTAAATCACTTACAAATAATTTAATCATGTCCTCTTCCCCTTCCATACACAATATCTACTCTAAGTGTACACAAAAAATGTTTGATTTTTGTTAAAAAACAATAAATTTTTACTAAAAAAAAAATAAACGGGTGTATAATCCCGTTTATTTTTGTCTTTTTACATTTTGAGGTCTTACAATACTTGGTCGTACTTTTAAACTAGACATTGTTGGACGGAGTAAAATTTTTGTTAATGCGCCCCAATCAAATGGTAAAAACGGCCATAAATAAGGTGTTTGTAAACTTTTTATAGACGTTAAAAATAAAATTAATATCGTCATACCAATTACAAATCCCATCTCATGGAAGAGACCTGTTAAAATAATAACAAACAATTTCCCAACCTTATTCCCTAATCCTAATTCATAACTCGGTGTTGCATATGCACCGATCATCGAAACCGCTACATACAAAATTACTTCTGGCACAAACAAACCTACATCAATTGCAATTTGACCAATTAATATAGCGGAAATCAATCCTGCTGCAGATGATAGCGGCGTTGGAGTATGAATGGCTGCCATCCTTAAAAACTCAAGTCCGACCTCTGCCATTAACACCTGTAATAAAATTGGTAAATGCGTCATCTTAGTCGGTCCAATAAAAGCAAGATTTGCTGGCAAAAGAGTTGGATCAAATACAAACACTAACCAAAATGGTAATAAAAATAACGAGAATATAACACCTAAAAAGCGCACCCAGCGTAAAAATGTACCGACAGCTGGATTTTGCCTAAACTCTTCTGCATGCTGTAAATGATGAAAATATGTTGTCGGTGTAATCATAGCACTTGGTGATGTGTCAACGAGTACTAACACATGTCCTTCTAGTAGATGATTTGCTGCTACATCTGGTCTTTCTGTGTATCGAATAAGCGGGAAGGGATTGTAACCTTGTTTCACTACAAATTCCTCTACCGTTTTATCCGCCATCGTAATCCCATCTACTTCAATGTTATTTAATTCTTGTTTTATAATCTTTACTAAATCTGGATTTGCAACATCTTGAACGTATGTAATACAAATATCCGTTTGCGATCTATCTCCTACTCGAACCATTTCATTTCGAAGTCGTGGATCTCGAATTCTCCTACGAATTAACGCTGTATTTACAACGATATTTTCAACAAATCCATCCCTCGCACCGCGTACTACCTTTTCGGTATCTGGTTCTGTCGGTGTTCGCCCTGGATAACTACGAACATCGATCGCGAACGCTTCCGTTTCACCTTCCACAAATATCACGATGAGTCCTGATAATACTTGGAGCATTACCTCATCCATCGTTTTCACTTTACTTACTTGTTGATGGATTAAACGATTCTCTAAAAGCTTCACTGTATCTTCTTCTACATCCCTTATCTCATTTGTATCCACAGCTTCTTCTAAAATAGGGATAATATAATTTGTATCACAAAGTCCGTTTACAAATAACACACCGATTTCTTTATTCAAAATTTGAAATTTACGAATGCCAACATCGTATGTAACACCTAGTCCAACTGTCTGCTTTAAATAATTTTCATTGTCACTTATGAAAGTTGATATAGGGATATCCACTTTTTTAGGCTTCGTCATAAAAACCACTCCTTTCCAAAATTAATTGAATCGCTTTTCTAGTAATAGGTGATCCCCTCTCCCATTCATCATTCCCACACATCTTACCAATGTCACCTACTCCAACGATGACAGGAACATTCAAGTCATCTAAACAATAAATTGTATCTCCGCTAATTCTGCCAATTTCACCATCTGGAAGTCCAAATTTATCAACACCGTATTCGGTTAAATTCCCGTTCCGATCTACACTTACATCTACACGTGCCCATTCCCAATGATGCGTATTAGACGCTACCGCTAAAATACCGAGCACATCAATTTGTTTATGGGTAGCTACATATTTTAAAGCCTTTTCACCAGATCCTTCTCCAATAAATCCACTGTCATCAAACATGACAAATACAGGGTCATATGGCGTTTGCATAATAAGCTCAACAACTTTTTTCCCTGTCAATTTGGTTGGATTACTTTGTGATGCTGAAATACACCTTCCCCCAAATTCCTTCGTTAAAAGCTCAATTGTCCGCTTTGCATATTCATCTCCATCTGTGACCAAAACAACCCTTCGTCTCATTTAATTTATCCTTTCGGTTTACATATAAGTGCTATAAAAAATGAAAACAATATCGCTGCGGAAATGCCCGCAGACGTTAAACTAAACATGCCAATACCAATTCCTAAATATCCATGTTTTTCTGCCGCATGCATTGCTCCGTGCAATAGTGAATGTCCAAAACTTGTAATAGGGACTGTTGCTCCAGCACCTGCAAACTTTATTAGTTTATCGTACAATCCAAATCCATCTAAAATTGCTCCGATGACTACAAAAGTTGCCATTAAATGAGCTGGTGTTAACTTTGCGAAATCTAACAATAGTTGCCCAATTACACAAATAGCTCCACCTACAAGAAATGCATATATAAAATCCACAATTCACTCTCCTTTAACTCTCTCAAATACGACACCATGTGCAATTGTTGGAATCGTTTCTTTCTGTTGCATCATTATCGGGCTTAATAATGCGCCAGTGGCAACGACAAAAATTCGTTGTAAATTCCCTTTTTGCATCTCGTGTAATAAATGGCCATATGTGACAACTGCTGAACAAGCGCAACCACTACCACCTGCAAACACTTCTTCTTGACTTGATTCATAAATCATTAATCCGCAATCATTGTATATATGTCCAAGATCGTAACCTTCCTCAAGTAAAAGTTGTTTTGCAATCGGCGTCCCAACAGCTGATAAATCACCCGTAACAATCAAATCATAGTCATCGGCACTTCTTCTTAAATCTTCAAAATGCTGTTGAATTGTATGAGCTGCTGCCGGAGCCATCGCTGCCCCCATATCCAAAGGATTTGTGATTCCTAAATCTTGCACTTTCCCGATTGTAGCCGCCGTAATTTTAATTGTGCTTTTTTCATTGCTAATTAATATAGATCCTGCACCAGTCACAGTTGAATTTGCTGTCCCTGGTTTTTGCCCACCGTACTCTGTTGGATAACGAAATTGTCTTTCAGCCGTTGCATTATGACTACTTACTGTAGCTAAGACACGATTTGCAAATCCACCGTCTATAAAAGCTGATCCAACTGCTAAAGTCTCCATAGACGTCGCACAGGCGCTAAACATTCCTAAAAAAGGAATGCCCCACTTACGCGCAACATAATTTGCGGTCACTGTCTGATTTAATAAATCTCCGGCTAAAAAGAAATCAATTTGCGATGTTTTTATATTCCCTTTTTGCACTGCTTGTTGAATTGAGTCTGACATTAATCTTCGTTCGGCGAGCTCCCAATTTTCCTCTCCACAATGCAAGTCGTCATATGAAATATCAAAATCTTTTCCAAGAGGGCCCTCAGCTTCTTTAGGACCGACAGCAGTACCCGTTGCATTCACATATATATCATTTTGAAATACCCACGTTTGTTTTCCGGTCAACCTCATACTAGTCCTCCTTTAAGACATAAAAATTTTAAAGGTATACCTTATTAACCCAATGATATATGCACCAACAACCCCAAATACAATCACACTTCCTGCCAGTTTAAACATATTTGTAGCAATCCCTAGAACAATCCCTTCACTCTTATGTTCTAAGGCAGCGCTCGCCATAGAATTTGCAAATCCTGTCACCGGCACCGCTGATCCTGCTCCAGCAAATTGACCGATTTTATCATATACACCACATCCTGTTAAAATCGCGGATAATAAAACAAGCGTTGCAACAGTTGGGTTTCCTGCCTCTTGTTCACTGAAGTGAAAATAATGTATATAAAATTTCATCATTACTTCTCCAACTGTACAAATGAGTCCACCTACAAGAAATGCTTTGATACAATTTAGTAAATAGTTTGGCTTTGGATGATACTCCTTCACTTTATTTATGTAATCATCCTTCAATTTCTGACTTGTCATTTATATACTGCCTCCTACTTTACGAAATAAATCCAGTGAAACAACGAGCCTATTACTTTCCCAAGTACAAGAGCAACGAGTAAAACAATAATCTTCCCCTCTACACCTACTCGTTTCGCTAAAATAGGTAGAACATTTAACACCTCTGTTAATGCCGCAGCAAGCATTCCAATGAACGTGCCACAAAATATCCCTAATATAACGAGCCAATATTGCGACGTTTGAAATGTAATGTTTTTCAAACTGCACCAAGCCCCTGTTAAAGTACCTGCAATGACTGCCCACTCAAAATATTGAATATGCTTTCCACTTCTAGTTAATTGAGCTAAACGGGGGATTATACCAAGTACAGCTAAAAATGCGACATATCCGCTACCTACCGCTATCCCTCCAGCTAAACCAATTAAAATAACAAATCCAGACTCAATCATCGGCAAGTTGTTTCATATTATCCTTGTTTTCATTAACGATTACATACTGATCAAGTGACTGTTGGTATTGAAACATCTCAACTTCTAACGGACTCGGCTCTTCATTAATTCGTTTTTGAAATACATGATTAAAGAATAAAACCATCCCTAAGCCAAGACCTACAGAATAAGGAATTTGAAATAAAAGTGGCTGTGCATTAAATTCTCCAGTAATCATGTAATATAACCGTTGATGTACTTGTTGCATACTTACATCTTCATGGAAATAAATGATCGCAAGGGCCGCTCCAATGAAAAGTAACAGCCATACAAGCCCGAAAAAAACTGGATGCGCCTTCTTTTTTTCGTATATAATTTCAACAAGAGTTTGTCCAGAACCAAGTAAATTAATTTGTACATGAGATGCTTTCTGTTGAATAATCTCGATTACTTTCATGACATCAATTACAACATGCGTCTTATCATGCGCTGTTATTTTGTAAACTATCTCATTTTGTAACAACTCAACTACGGAAGAATCTCCGGCAAGTTGAGCAACATCGCCCAGCTTTACTTCATAAGTAGGAGAAACTTTTAAACGATTGCGCATTTTAATATAAATCGTTTGTTCCAAATTTCATTCACCCCTTCACTCTTCCTCGTAGTTGTAGTATGGTTATTGAATTTTTTTCTAATACAATTTTTTCATAAAAAAACATCTGCACCATTTTGGTACAGATGTTTTTTACTTATGCCTTTTTCTTAAATAAGTTTGCAATACTTAATGCAAGCCCTCCCCAAATGACTACTATTCCAATAACCATCATCATAATAGCTGATCCACTCATTATGAAACACCTCGATCTTTCCATTCTTTTTCAAGCTTAGCAGAATCCGAATGAATTTGTGCATCCCATTTTTTTAGGCCAATGATTATTGCAACTATGAGGAATGCTGCTGCTATCGACCAACCATACGTTACAACAAACTCAGTCGGATAATCTCCGTAGTTCTTTTTAATATTTTGGATTGTACCATCAATTAGCATATACCCTAACATAAGCGGAGTAATAACGAGTAAACTCACTCTCCAAAACGTTCCTAATTTAATATCAGATACAAAGTTTGCATGATTTTGATAAACTGGTAAGCGACGTAAAATGAGCCCTATCGTAACTACTTCCGCAAGTGCAATTGTAATTAATCCGAAATTATTAGCGAAATAGTCGACAACATCTAAGAACATAAGTCCACCACGTGTTGCAAAAACAAGAGAAACTAACACGAGAAGGGTTCCCATAATTCCAATAGTTTTTTCCCGACTTAAACTGAATTTTTCAGATACAGCGGCAAAGCATACTTCCGCGAGTGAAATAAGTGATGTAATTCCAGCAACCGTTAACGATAAGAAAAATAAAACACCAAACAACGGTGACATCGGCAATTCATTAATAATTTGTGGAAATACTACGAACGCAAGCCCAACGCCAGCACTTGCTACTTTATCAACCGGTACTCCCATATTATTTGCCATAAATCCAAGAGCTGCAAAGACCCCAATACCTGCTAATAATTCAAATCCTGAGTTTGCAAATCCAGTAATAAAGGCATTATTTGTTGTATCCGAGTTTTTCGGTAAATAACTAGAATACGTAATCATAATTCCAAATGCTAAAGATAAACTAAAGAATATTTGACCATAAGCAGCAAGCCATACTTTCCCATCAAAAATACGACTCCAATCTGGTTTAAAGAATGCATCTAGTCCTTGCATAGCACCTTCCATCGTCACTGCACGAACAACGATAATAAGGAACATAACAACTAATAAAGGAATAAATATACGGTTAACAACTTCGATTCCTTTTTTAACTCCTTTAAATGCAACGCCCAGCACAATAATCCAAACGAGAGCTAACGGAATTAATACTTCTGGTACAAGTCCTCCAAATTGTCCTGGCTTATCTGCAACATGTAAGTACTCTTTAAATAAAAATGATTGCGTGTCTTTTCCCCATGCTCCAGTAATTGCAAAGTATGTATACGATATAGACCAAGCAATAATCACTGCATAATATGTTGAAACGATAAATGTTACGCACATTTGCCACCATCCAATAAATTCGGCACGCGGGCTAATACGGAAAAATGTAAGTGGTGCTGAGCCACGATGACGATGACCAAGGGCAAACTCAAACGCTAACAATGAAATACCAGTCGTTAATAATGCAAATAAGTACGGTAAAAAGAATGCTCCTCCTCCATTTTCATACGCTGTATAAGGAAAACGCCATATGTTTCCTAATCCAACGGCAGATCCGACCGCTGCGAAAATAAATCCAGCTCTCGTTCCCCATTGTTGCCTCGTTTCCATGTTTCCTTCCCCCTTTATGACAAGTTCATACTTGGATTATATTTTAAATTGACTAAATTATCAATAAATTCTGTTAATTTTACGAAAATTAACATCTCTCTCCTATTAACGGCATAAAAAAATCGAATAGACAATTATTCGTCTATTCGATCTTTCATCTGTTTTAATATTTTCTTTTCAAGTCTTGAAACTTGTACTTGCGAAATGCCTATGCGCTCTGCTACTTCTGACTGTGTTTGATCTTTATAGTAACGCAAGTATACAATTAAGCGCTCTCGTTCATCTAGTTCTCTAATCGCTTCTTTTAAAGCAATTTTATCGAACCATTTCGTTTCAGATTGATCTGCAATTTGATCTAAAATAGTGATTGGATCTCCATCGTTTTCATATACAGTTTCATGTATAGATGAAGGTGCCCGGCTCGCTTCTTGTGCTAGAACAACTTCCTCTGGCGTTAGTTCTAGTGCCTCTGCCACTTCATTAATCGTTGGAGCCCTTCCGAACTCTTTCGAAAGCTCATCTCTCATCTTTCGAATTTTGTTTCCTGTTTCTTTTAAAGACCTACTAACTTTCACTGATCCATCATCACGTAAGAAACGTTGTATTTCACCAATAATCATTGGAACTGCATATGTTGAAAATTTCACGTCGAAAGATAAATCAAATTTATCTACCGATTTCAAGAGCCCAATACATCCAATTTGAAATAGGTCGTCTGGTTCGTATCCTCGATTAAGAAACCGCTGTACAACCGACCAAACGAGGCGCATATTACTTTGAACGATTGTATCTCTCGCTTGTTGATCTCCATCTTGACTTTTTTGAATTAACGCTTTTAGCTCGTGGTCCTTTAACTGAGGTTTCTTCTTCTCATTTTTGACCTCTATGTCCATAGGCTATTCTCCTTAATTGCATAGAGCGTTACTATTTGATAAGTATTTTGTCAAATGGATTGTTGTCCCGAAAGATTCGTTTGAAATAACTTCTACTTCATCCATAAAATTTTCCATGATAGTAAATCCCATTCCGGAACGCTCTAATTCAGGTTTAGTTGTAAAAAGGGGTTGTCTCGCTTCATCTAAGTTAAAGATTCCAATCCCTTCATCTCGAATCGTGAGTTTCACCATTGCTTCTTCCAAAATTACAGAAATATAAACAATACCTTCTGCATTTCCTTCGTATCCATGAATAATTGCATTTGTAACCGCTTCTGACACAACTGTTTTAATCTCCGTTAATTCTTCCATCGTTGGATCTAGTTGTGCAATGAAAGCCGCCACTGTAACGCGAGCGAATGATTCATTTTGACTTAATGCTGAAAATTGAAGGTTCATTTCATTTCTCATCTATGCCACCCCCAACGTCGCGAGCGCGTGCGCTTCACTTTCTTCTAAGCGAACGATTTTGAATAAGCCCGACATTTCAAATAAACGCTTAACAGGGGGTGAAATTGCACAAACAACCATTTCTCCACCTAATCCCTTTACGTGTTTATATCGGCCTAATATAACACCTAGACCAGAACTATCCATAAACGATAAGTTCTCTAGGCTCAAAACAATATGATGAACACCATGTGTCTCAATCATATCTGTTACTTTCGTTCGCAACTCTTCAGCCGTATGATGATCTAATTCACCCTCTAGTCTCACACATAGGACGTTACGTTTTACTTCTAATTGCATGGAAAGACTCACACGATTTCCTCCTTATGCTCAAACTTTACTTATTCACATACATAAAGATTTTCGTGATACAAAATAAGAATCCTTCCTGCTGACAAAAGAAGAACTATTTCGTCATAAAGTGAAACCTTTCAGCATTATTCACTTACATACGAATAGAAAAGCGGCAAAATATTTGCCGCTATTTTGATGTTGAAAACATCCCAAAACTTCTTTTAAATAACTCCCACCAGCTCGCTGCAGCAACATCTTCTTTTGCTACAATTGTTTGTTTTAATAAAACATCTTTATCTTTTTTAATAACAAGGGTGCCAAGCGCGTCACCTTTTTTAATCGGTGCTTTTACTTTCTTTTCAGCAATTACTTCTTGTTTTACCTTGTCCATATTCTCGCCCTTCTTCATAAGAAGAGAAACATTATCTGACGCAACTAAATCTACTTTTTCTTTTTTCCCTTTTCCTACTTGAACTGTCTTAATTTTTTCGCCGCGCGTATACAATTTCTTTGTCATATATTGTCCAAATGCATAGTCAAGAAGCTTTGTCACTTGGTTGTTCCGTTCTTTTGATGTTGGTGCTCCCATGACAACTGAAATGACACGCATACCATTTTTTTCAGCCGATGCTGTTAAGCAATATTTCGCTTCTGTCGTAAAACCTGTTTTTACTCCATCTACGCCAGGATAAAAACGTACTAGCTTATTCGTATTAACGAGCCAAAACTTTTTATCCGTATCTTCACGTAAATAATCTTCGTACTTACCTGTGTATTTACGAATAAGTGGATACTTCATCAATTCTCTCGCCATTATAGCCATATCATTTGCTGTCGAATAATGGTCTTTGGCTGGAAGACCTGTTGGGTTTTGAAAATGTGTATTTTTCAGCCCTAAATCTTTCGCCTTTTTGTTCATCATATTTACAAATCCTTCTTCTGAACCTGCGATATGCTCGGCTACTGCAACAGATGCGTCATTTCCAGATGCAATTGCAATACCCTTTAACATCTCATTTACAGTCATCTCTTCCCCAGGTTCTAAAAAGATTTGCGATCCACCCATTGAAGCTGCATGTTCGCTCGCTCTAACTTTATCGGTCAGTTTTAGTTTTCCTTTTTCAACTTGTTCCATAATTAAAAGCATTGTCATAATCTTTGTCATACTAGCAGGTGGTAATTTTTCATTTGGGTTTTTATCAAATAAAACTTTACCTGTATCTTGCTCAATTACGATTGCTGACGACGCTTGTTCCGCTAACTTCGGCGTTGTTTCTTCTGTTTTCTCCTGCTTCGTTTTCTCAGATTGCGCAAAACTCACTGAAGTTCCAGAAAGCAATAACATGAAACAAACAAGTATTCCAAAAACTCGCTTCATGACTAACCCTCCATTCTATATCAGACCTATTTTTTCCAATTTACCTTTTTTTAATACCAATTTTTTCTATTATTTTCAGTTGACAAATACATTCGTCCCCTATATTGTATTAAGTGTATTACACACAGTAGTACACTTAATACATATGAGGAAGGAGACATTGCTCTTGCATATTCAACTTGACCCAAGAAGCAACACTCCGATATGGGAACAAATTGTTCAAAATATAAAAGAACTCGTATTGAAAAACATGTTGGCTCCAAGTGATAAACTTCCTTCTGTACGCGAGCTCGCTTCTTTACTCGTTATAAATCCAAATACAGTGAGTAAAGCGTATCAAGAGTTAGAGCGACAAGGAATTATTGAAACGTTACGAGGAAAAGGAACATTTGTATCCCAATCGATTACCCCAACATTAGACGAAAGGAAAATCGCTATGGTTGAAAAGCAATTTCATCAATTACTATTAGAAGCCTCTTATCTTGGTATTACGAAAGATAAAATTCATGATTGGATAGATTCATACTATAAAGAGATTGGAGGGAATACGGATGTTGAAAGTGACAAGCTTGAAGAAAACAATTGATAATCAAACAATTTTAGACGATGTTTCTTTCACATTACAAAGAGCTAGTATCGTCGGATTACTTGGAAGAAATGGTGCGGGGAAAACAACTTTATTACGAACGATAGTCGGCATTTTAGACCCAGATGAGGGAACTGTTACATATGAGGATATCGACATTCATAAAAATCCTGAAACGAAACAAAAAATCGTATATGTTCCGGATTCTACTAACATCCTGAACGGTTATACAGTAAAAGAAATCGTGAAGTTTTATAAAGCAGTTTATACCGCATTTGATGAACCATATTTCTACGAACTACTAGAACGTTTTAACTTACCAAACAAACGAATTCGTAATTATTCAAAAGGAATGAAGGCACTGCTTGCCATCATTTTAGCTGTTGCTGCACAGGCAGAATATATTATTTTAGATGAACCGACAAATGGACTTGATCCTATCGTTAAAAGACAGATTTTACAGTTTCTCGTTGGAGAAGTTGCAGAAAAAGAGATTACCATTTTCATATCTACCCATCATTTAGATGAAGTTGAACAAATTGCAGATACAATCATTATGTTAAAAGGACATACTGTATCTTCTATTACATCGCTAGACGATGCAAAATCACAATTTGCTAAAATCCAAGTTGCTTATGAACGATCATTACCTCAAAAACTAGAAAACTTAAGCAATATTAAAATATTAAATCAAACAGGAAAAGTATATACAATCTTAATTGAGGGAAATGTAGCTACAACACTGGAAAAGTTTTATAAAGAGCAACCTATACTCATTGAAGAATTAACAATGTCACTTGAAGATGTCTTTGTTACGACACTGGAGGAGGATGGGTATGTTTCATAAAGCGTTGTGGATGTGGAATTGGAAGCGCGGGAAATATGCTGCTTTAATGTTTTTCTTTAGTACACTTTATTATTTATCCTTCAAATACTATAGAGATGCTCAACTACAACTAGCTAAGTATTATACCTTAAAAGAAAAAGGAAGATTCGATTATAGTTACACATTTTGGTCAAATGATAATAGCCTTTGGTTAACTATTCTTATTATTTCTTTAGCATGTCTATTATTGGGATGGGAACGTAGCAATCAATCTATTACTTTACTTATGGGAATGCCTTTTAAGCGAAAAGATATTTTCTTATCTAAATGGGTTTTTGGTTCGTTCTGTATTGTATGCTCATTTCTTTTAAATTGGTTTTTTATGTATTTTATTTATAGAACTACAATTCATTTTGATTATCAATCATTTGGACCATTTCATCGATACTTTCTGTATGCAATCGTTTCATATGTCGCTGTATATACAGCTGCTTTATGTATCGGTACTTTTACTGGAGGAATCGTTTCACAAGTCGTTTTTTGTATTCCTTGGTTACTAATGGGTCTTACATTTATTTCATTACTATACAATTTCACAATTAATTCTCTAGATATTACATATCAAAAAGACCGAAACTTATATGTAAGCCTATCGGAATTAATAGAAAAACAAATATCGCTGCACCGATAAATTACTTTTCTATTAATTACTACTATAATCAGGAAAAAGATACGGAAGCACCCGATTCATCGCTTCTAAAAGGACCAGAGTTCCATAGTTATTATTCGGCTAAATCAATGCTAGTTCCTATTTTTTATACAATTTTCTATTTATTAATTGGCACATATTTATATACGCGGTCACCACTAGAAAACAGTCAAAAGATATTTATTTCACTAAAGCATTTACGAATATGGATATGGATAGCGACAATTTATTTTGCATTACTAGGTAGCTATAGATTACCTCTATTTAATTTCTTATTTAATCAGTATACCGGTATGTGTTTTGCTGGAATCATCGCTTATTTCTTACTAAAACGCCTTACAAATTATAAAGCCTTTTAAAGGAGAGATCCTATGTTTCAAAAAGCATTATGGCTAAGGACTTATCAACAAAGTAAATATATGGTCTGGTTATTTTGGTTCATCAGCTTCTACAATTTATCATGCAAATATTATATGACATCAATTCAACAACAACACCTTCTAAACATGCCGAAAGAAGAAAACCATGTATATTATTACCATTTTGATTTATCACTTATGGATCCTGTCATGTTTCAAGGTGGTGCACTTATTATTCTCGCCTGCACTTTGATCGGTTGGGAAAGACAAAGTAGTTCCATTGATTTTCTTTGGTCTATGCCTTTTAAACGTTCACATCTTTTTATGACAAAATGGTTGTTTGGCATTTGTAACATTGTAGCAGTTGTCAGTATAAACTGGGGGCTATTTGCTATTATGAAAAATATGACTGTTCATAATAAATACCAAGTATTTTCTCCATTCCATTCTTATTATATATATCTGTTAATTGTATTAATTGCTATTTATACACTTGCCTTATGTATAGGAACAATCACTGGAAATATTATCTCGCAGGGACTTCTCACTGCAGCTATATTCATGTTCCCATTGTTACTTCCATCTCTTATCTCAGGAGTCATGGCTATTCACTCAAATATAGATTTTCATGAAAACAATGGAATTATGCACCGTTTTTTGGAAAACATCCGTATTTCTGGTCCAGCAGAAGATTTTCGTATTAGATTTGATTATAATCCACAAAGTGCCTATACCGATCCTGATGGAGTGCGTCATAACGAACCAAACTTTACAAAAATCCCTTCAGCAAAATTATTGATCGCGCCTATTATACATACCATTATTTTATTACCCTTGGGTATGTATTTATATGTTCGTTCAGTCAATGAGCGAAACGGTAGCTTCTTACTTTATCCGAAGTTACAAAAAATAGTTATAGGCCTTGTTGTTTTCTTTATAGGAATCGTTGCTGGTTTAGTCTTAAGGGGAGATAAATCATTACTTAATTTTTACATTGGATTTTTTGGCGCAAGCACAATGAGCTATTTTCTTCTATCCAAACTATTGAAATGGAAGTTCTCTTGGAACGCTAAATAAACTCATCATTATCACAATTTTGTACTGGAGGGATTACATGTTTCATAAAGCTTTATGGATCCATCATTACAAGCAAAGTAAGTACATTCTTTTACTCTTTGCTTGTAGTAGTTTTTGGTTTTTACCTATTAACTATTTTAGGGATTTACAGGTTCAACCAAACGAAGATGGCTATTTCTTTTATAGTTTAAATGGGGATACTCTTATTATCCCCTTCATTCCAATCTTCATATTACTTGCCTGTTCATTAATCAGTTGGGAAAGACATAATCAAACAGACTATCTGTTATTTGCAATGCCATTCACAAGAAAAGAGCTTTTTCTTTCTAAGTGGCTGTTTGGGACAACCGCAATTATATTCATAATAGGTATTAATGCCGTCTTATTGTATTTCATCCTAAAAATTAATCTTTTTAACCAACACCAATCTTTTGGGCCAATGGGTACATTATTATGTTATGTTACCATTACATGGATGGCAATTTTTACAATAGCTATCTTTATCGGAACAATTGCTGGAAATGTCATTTCGCATAGTATATTAAGCTTAATTTTCATTATATTACCATCTGGAATAGGCATGTTACTGTTTCATTTTGCTTGGATTCACACAAATGTATCTACAACTGAATTTTTCCTTAAGAAAGTGAATTATACATCATATATAGAGAACGTTGAAGTTTTTGTACCTACTAATAATACTTATATATCTTATGCATTTAATCCAAAAATAAAGGAAGTAGACATAAATAATTTAAAAGAATCGGTTAAGGAGCACCATCAATTTCAGCCTATCTGGAAGCTTATCACTCCGATTCTATATATTCTCATCCTTTTACCATTAGGAGTATTTTTATATAATCGGACCCCAAATGAAAATAACGGTAAAATATTATTATTCACTAAACTAAATGGTTTATTTATACCATGTGTTACAATATGTTTTGCTCTATTAGGAGGCCGGATAACAGGTGGGAAAAGTGATCCGCTATTAAGTTATTACGCTGGGTTCATAATAATAGGACTATTTAGCTATATAATACTTCACTATTTGATAAATAAAAAATTTTTACTTCCTACGAAATAACCTCCTCTTAAAGAGGAGGTTATTTTACATTCTCTCTCCTATCCCCATACACCATCTCTTCTTTCATCCCAAATCCATCACCATTTTGCACAATTTGCTCTGTCGGTGCAACTACACTTTCGGCAATTTTCCATTCCCCACGCTCTTTTACGAATACTTGTAGAAAATAGTTCATGCCATCTAATTGATATGCATTTTCTTTTTTCACATTATAGTGAATCGCAATGTAGTACACTTGAATGTTTTCTTTCCCTATTTTTGATACGTATTGCGATAGTCTCGGTATATAAAGTGCTGCTTTCTGAAAAGATAGTTGCTTCGCTTTAACAAGCGATGAACTTGTTACATTACGTAATGTGTCCCGATTACGAATATTATCGCTATGGTGGAATAACACTGCGTTTTGCATAGAACGAACCCATAATTTCGAATATAAAACTGTATTATCAGTTTCAATGTACTTCACTTCTTTTCGCACCACTTGGATAGGCGTATCTGCGTACGTGAATGTTTGAAAACAGAAAAAACTACCAAATAAAATGGTAAGTGCAGCAATATATTTCATAATCTTTCCTCCGATCTTTTAATTAAAGTATCGGAGTTTCAAAATATTTTTATTCAAAAGAAAAAGGATAGGAGTGCTTTCGCTTCCTATCCTCATTTATTATAATACGCGGCCAAATAGTTCTAAGACCATTTCTATTTCTTGGTCGCTCCAACCTTTAAATCTCTCTTTATAATATTCTTTACGCACAGCTTCAAGTTTTTCAGTTACTTCTCTTCCGTGCTCTGTAATTTCTAAGTACACGATTCGACGATCTGAATTAGAACGTTTTCTTTCTACTAATCCTTTTCGTACGAGACGATCTGTAACAGCTGTAATATGACTGGAGGTTACGTTTACTTCACTCGCAATTTGCGAAGCCATCTGTGGACTGTTTAAAAATAACGCACGTAATACAGAAAATTCATTATATGGCATATGTTCTGCAAAACGTGTATTAATATCATTTTGTAATAAACGTATCATTTTTCGAAATGATGCAGATAAATCTAAAATCAGCGTTTCTCTTTTTTCGTTCAATAGCCTCGTCCCTTTTTTATCATATTTACACATATTATAATCTATAAATACCTATGTTGTATATGCTTTCTTTCCTCAACATTCTCATTTATGTAACTTTTTTCATATAAATTTCTTTTTTGTTCACACATATACATATAAAAAGGATGGTGATGGAAAATGCAGGGTGGAATGAATCCTTATTTACACAACGTACGCACTGCTAATACTGGTAAAGAAGCTACTATTACTGTACAAGGAGAAGGTGTTGTAAAAGCAAAACCGAATGTTGTTATATTAACACTCGGCATTCGAACAGATGATAAAAATGTAAAACAGGCTCAAGAAGAAAATGCAGTGCAATCCAAACAATTGCTGGATGCACTTAAACAGCTTGGTATTGCCGATAAAGATATAGAGACGATTTCTTATACAATTACTCCTCAATACGAATATGTAAATGATAAAGCATTGCTGCAAGGATACCGTGTAGAGCATTTGTATGAAATTACCGTTTTAAATGTACAAAAAGCTGGGGAAGTATATGATATAGCCGTTTCAAATGGCGCAAATGTAGCAAAAGGTTTACGTTTCCGAGTATCTCATCCAAATAAATATTATGAGCAAGCTCTCATTCAAGCTCTGCACCAGGCAGTAGAAAAAGCTCGTGCTATTGCGAGTACATATAATTTAAATATTAATCCCGTTCCCCTCTCATTCGTTGAAGAATCTGCCCAATTACCAAGGGAGGTTACGTCTTATGCTACTTTACATGCGCAAGCAGCCCCGCCCATTCAATCGGGAGAGTTAGAAATTATTTCAACAATACGGGCAATTTTTACGTATTTATAAATAATTTCATTTATAAGTAAACGTTATCATTTTCCTTGTTGTAAAAACATGATGTTCTGATATAATAAAGGACGGTGAGCTCTTACGAAAGAGATATCACGGGTGGGAGAGGGATATGAAAAAGAAGGTTTAACATGAAAGGAATACTTGAAAGAACATTTAAATTAGGTTTACACGAAACATCACCAAAACAAGAAGTTTTAGCTGGAGTTACGTCATTTTTCACGATCGTATATATTATGATTGTAAATGCGTCAATTTTATCCGATGCTGGCATTCCTCTTGAAGCTGGAATTTTAGCAACTGTTTTCAGCTCATTTGTCGGATGTCTACTCATGGCATTTTGGGCAAATGCACCTGCTATTCTTGTCCCTGGTATGGGTGTAAATGCATTCTTCACGTACACAGCTGTGCATACGCTTGGACTAACTTGGCAAGAAGCATTGGCTGCTGTCTTTATCTCTGGTATTATTTTTGCAATTGCCGCTTTTACACCAATCGCTCGCGTGCTATCAGTATCAATTCCAAAGTCATTAAAAGAAGCAATTACTGTCGGCATCGGATTATTTTTAGCGTTTATCGGATTGCAAAAAGGTGGTTTAGTCGTTTCGAACCCAAATACTGCTGTTGCAATGGGTAAATTAAGTAACCCTGTCGTTCTTGCGACCGTGCTTACTCTTATCGTTGCACTTGTACTATTTATTCGTAACGTACGTGGAAACTTTTTATGGACGATTGCAATAGGAACTGGTATTGCATGGCTATTTGGCCTTGTTGATACAAGTCAAATCGGAAATAGTTCATTCTCATTCGCTAATTACGGCGATGTGTTTGGAGCTATGTCATTTGGCAAACTTTCTTCCTTACCGTTTTGGATTGCAACATTCTCCTTAAGCATGGTGCTTATTTTTGAGAACATGGGACTTCTGCACGGTTTATTAGAAGATGACCGTAAATTCCCACGTGCTTACCAAGCCAATGCAATTTCAGCAATGACATGTGGTCTATTTGGCACAAGCCCTACCGTATCAACAGTAGAGAGTGCCGCAGGTATTACTGCAGGCGGAAAGACAGGTCTGACGTCTATCGTTACGGGGTTGTTATTCTTTGCATCATTGTTTGCACTTCCGTTTGTCAAACTAATTCCTGATAGTGCCATTGCACCAATCTTAATTATTATTGGCGGCCTGATGATTACAAGCATTCAGCAAATTCCTCTGAACGATTTTTCAGAAGGATTTCCAGCGTTCTTAATTATCGTCATGATCCCGCTCACATATAGTATCGCTGATGGCATTGCGTTCGGATTTATTGCTTACCCTATCTTAAAAGTTGCTCTTGGAAAGCGTAAAGAAGTCGCACCATCTATGTATATCATTACATGCTTATTCTTAGCTATGTTTGTATTACATGCTATTGGTTAAGAAAAAACACCGGGGAAATCCTCGGTGTTTTTTTACTTAAACCATCCTTTTTTATAAAACCAGGCCATCATTCCGCCGCCAATTAATGCCATTAGAAGAAGACAAATAAAATAACTATATTGTCCACCAAGCTCTGGCATATGCGTAAAGTTCATTCCATATACTCCCGCAATAAATGTTAATGGCATGAAAATAGTCGAGAATACAGTTAATGTTTTCATAATGTTATTCATATGATGTGAGTTTAATGAAAAATAACTATCCCGAATATCCGCCGTTAACTCTCGACTTGCCTCAATCATTTCCGTAAGTTTAAGTAAATGATCATGTATATCTTTAAAATAAATCTCATGATCACTTATACCGTAAAAACGAGTGGAATTCAAAATACGATACAATAAATCACGCATTGGAATAATTGTACGTCTTAACTTAGATAAATCTGCCCTAATATCAAATACTTCTTCTAGCACGGCTCCTGCTGTCTCACCTGTTAAATTATCATCGATCGCATTTAAATGATCTTCAATGTAATATACAGGTGCGAAATAATCATCTACAATTTGATCAGTGATCGTATGTGCTACATGTAAAGGCCCTTTCTTAATCCGCCTCTTCTCACCAAGTGTTTTCCATACTCTTTCAATTGCATTATTATGAGAAAAATGGAAAGAAACAATATAGCGATCACTAACAAACAAATCAATTTCATGTGGTTCTAGCCCATCTTCTCCAAACGCGTGAAGAACTAAAAAGTTATATCCATCATAAAAATCAACTTTTGGCCTCTGTACATATTCTAGACAGTCTTCAATTGCAAGGGGATGGAACTTAAAATGGTCTTGCAGAATATATGTATACTCTTCTTTCGTTGGCTTATATAAATCTAGCCAATACCATACAATATGGTCTTTCTTTGTTTCTTCTAGAGAAACATCATATAATACTTCATCTGTTTTTGTTACTGCACAAATTCTAATCATAATTTCACCCATTATTATTATAAACAAAAAATAGTAAAAAAAGCCAAGGAGAAATCTCCTCAGCTTTTTTTTATTACTTCGTTACGATACCGTGTACTAAAGTTGGTGCATCTACGTGTTCTTTAGAGATCTTCATGTTCTCATAAATTTTCGCTTTTACATCTTCAACATTTTCGCGGTTTGCGTAAATTGTAACAAGGGATTCACCTTGCTTCACGCCATCGCCTACTTTTTTGCGCAGCATTAGACCAACTGCTAAATCAATTTCAGACTCTTTCGTTGCACGTCCTGCTCCTAAAAGCATTGCTGCTGTTCCGATTTCGTCTGCAACGATTTCTGATACATATCCGTCTTCTTTCGCTTCCACTTCAATTTTAAATTGTGCTTGTGGCAATTTAGAAGGGTCATCAACAACAGATGCGTCGCCGCCTTGCGCTGATAAGAACGTTTTAAATGATTCTAGCGCTTTTCCGTTGTTCATTACTTCAATTAGCTTTTTACGTGCATCTTCTAAAGATGAAGCTTGTCCAGCAAGGTACACCATTTGACTTCCAAGTGTTAAACATAGCTCTTCTAAATCTTTCGGCCCTTTACCTTGTAATGTATCAATTGCTTCTTGTACTTCTAATGCGTTACCGATAGCTTCACCGAGTGGTTGACTCATATCAGAAATAACTGCCATCGTATTACGACCAACGTTATTACCGATGCGTACCATTGCTTCTGCTAAACGTTTTGCATCTTCATCCGTTTTCATAAATGCACCTGCTCCAGTTTTTACATCAAGAACAATTGCATCTGCACCAGCAGCAATTTTTTTACTCATAATCGAACTTGCAATAAGCGGAATTGAGTTTACTGTTGCTGTTACATCACGAAGTGCATATAACTTTTTATCAGCAGGTGTTAAGTTACCACTTTGGCCGATAACAGCGATTTTATTTTCATTTACAAGACGCATGAATTCATCGTTTTCAATTTCCACATGGAATCCTGGAACTGCTTCTAATTTATCAATTGTACCACCAGTATGTCCTAAACCGCGTCCAGACATTTTCGCTACTGGTACACCTAAAGCAGCTACTAATGGACCTAATACAAGTGTCGTTGTATCACCAACACCACCTGTCGAATGCTTATCTACTTTTACACCTTCAATAGCTGATAAGTCGATTGTATCACCGCTATTTACCATTGCCATCGTTAAATCAGCACGCTCTTGATCGTTCATATCTTGGAAGAAAATTGCCATTGCAAGTGAACTTACTTGATAATCAGGAATATCACCATTTGTATATCCTTCAACAATAAAGTTAATTTCTTCTGTCGTTAATGCATGTCCGTCACGTTTTTTTGCAATTAGGTCCACCATTCTCATTGTGAAGTCACCCCTTCATTTGTTTTACGATTGCTTTTACTAATGCTAAGAAGTTAGCTTTAACACGTTCTGTCGTTTCAATTACTTCATCGTGGTGAAGTGGCTGATCTAAAATACCAGCTGCCATATTTGAAATACAAGAAATACCTAATACTTTCATACCAGCGTGACGCGCTACAATTACTTCAGGTACTGTTGACATACCAACTGCATCTCCGCCAAGTGTACGAAGCATACGAATTTCAGCAGGTGTTTCATATACAGGACCTGTCATTCCTACGTATACACCTTCTTGTACTTTAATATTTAAGTCTGCTGCAACTTGTTTCGCCATTTCGCGAAGTTCTACTGTATATGATGTAGACATATCAGGGAAACGTACGCCCATTTCAGAATCATTCGGTCCGATTAATGGATTCGTACCCATGAAGTTAATGTGGTCTGAAATTAACATAAGATCGCCTGGCTCAAATGATGTATTTACACCACCAGCTGCGTTTGTTACAACTACTGTTTCTACACCTAGTTCTTTCATAACACGAACTGGGAATGTTACTTTTTGCATGTCGTATCCTTCATAGAAGTGGAAACGTCCTTGCATTGCTACTACTGTTACACCTTGAAGTGTACCAAATACTAGTTGACCTGCATGGCCTTCTACAGTTGATACTGGGAATTCAGGGATTTCACTGTAAGGTACTGTTACTGCGTTCTCAATTTCATCTGCTAATACACCTAGTCCTGATCCAAGGATTAGTCCTACTTGTGGTGTCTCTTGAAATTTCTCTTTTAAGTATGAAGCTGATTTTGTAATAAGTTCACGATTCATTTGTTTATCCCCCTATTTCTTTAGCTCGTTTAAGAAGCTTGTTCCGTATTCTGGCATTTTCACACCGAAGTTTTCTGCTACTGTTGCACCAATATCAGCAAATGTTTGACGAAGTGGTAACTCTTGTCCGCCTTCTTTCATGCTTGGGCTATATGCTAATAATGGTACATATTCACGTGTATGGTCAGTACCAGGGTGAATTGGATCATTACCGTGGTCTGCTGTAATTAATAATAGATCATCTTCTTTTAGTTTTGCGAATACTTCTGGAAGACGTGCATCATATTCTTGCAGAGCTTCTCCGTATCCTTGTGGATCACGGCGGTGGCCGAATAATGCATCAAAGTCAACTAAGTTTAAGAAACTAAGACCTGTAAAGTCCATATTTAATGTATCTACAAGCTTATCCATTCCATCCATGTTAGACTTCGTACGAAGTGATTCCGTTACCCCTTCGCCATCATAAATATCAGAGATTTTACCGATAGCAATTACATCGTAGTCACTATCTTTTAATTCATTCATTACTGTACGGCCGAATGGTTTTAATGCATAGTCATGACGGTTTGGTGTACGTGTAAAGTTTCCAGGTTTACCAACGAATGGACGAGCAATAACACGACCTACCATGTACTTCTCATCTAATGTTAATTCACGTGCAATTTTACAGATTTTATATAACTCATCAAGTGGCACTACTTCTTCGTGTGCTGCAATTTGCAATACGCTATCAGCAGAAGTATAAACGATTAAAGAACCTGTTTCCATTTGCTCTTGACCAAGTTCATCAAGAATCTCAGTTCCAGAAGCTGGCTTATTACCGATAATTTTACGGCCTGTTTTTTCTTCTAATTCATCAAGTAATTCTTTCGGGAATCCTTCCGGGAACACTTGGAATGGTGTATCAATGTAAAGACCCATGATTTCCCAGTGACCTGTCATTGTATCTTTACCAGTAGATTTCTCTTGCATTTTTGTGTAATATCCAAGTGGTTTCTCTACTTTAGAGATACCTTTCATTTCACGAATGTTACCAAGACCTAATTTCACCATGTTAGGCATTTGTAAACCATTCATATGTTCAGCAATGTGACCAATTGTGTCAGATCCTAAATCACCAAATTGCTCAGCATCTGGTGCTTCACCGATTCCCACAGAGTCCATTACGACTAGGAATATACGTTTATATTTATTCATAACTGCGACCTCCTATAAGTTCAGTTCTACTTCTTGTAGTATGTTCAAAACGCTATAAAGTGAAACTGTTATCCATAAGAATTCTCATTGTCAAACAGTACTTCTTTAAACCATTCTCTAACCTATTTCGTTTTACTTGAAACGACTCAAAAACATTTCTAGTTTTTTCTAAGTCAGATGTCAGACATCTGATACTGATATCATAACATGTTTACGCTTTCTTTTTAATACATTTTCGTAGAATTTCTCATTTTCTTCACACTTCTATTGTAATCCATTCTGCAACGAAGTGCTAATTATTTTATGATTTATTTCTTCATAACAAAAATAAAAAGTAGCTCTAAAGAGCTACTTTTTATTTTACTTCTATCGTTTCTTCTTTATGTTCATGCAATTCGCCTTTTCTTACATGCACTTTCACTTTGTAAGAGCCGTTCTCTTTGAAAGTATGTTTCGTTTCATACTCTCCTTTATTTCCTTCTTTCGCTGGAATAAATTCGTGTTTTTCAACACCATCTTTCCAAATCTCTAGTTGTACTTCAGCACCAGTTAATGCTTCTTCTTTTTGCTTTAAATGAACTTTCATTGTAGATTCAGCATTTGCCTTTATGTCTCCAGCCATAAGATGGATCATTGTGTCACTTTTATGATCTCCATGTCCTGCACTGTGGTCACTATTTTCTTTTTTCGCATCTTCTACTTTCGCATTTCCTACAGCAACTTTATGTTCTGGCATAACGTGCATATCACGTGCATTTGTATGAGGAATAATATGATATACTCCGTCAGTTTCAAATGTTTTCTCTACTGCATAAACACCTTTTCCTTTATGCTTACCATCTAACATCTCGTGCTTCTCGTCGCCATCTTTCCAAATTTCAAACTTTACATCATCGGCATCGGTTACTCTTTCTTTTCCTTGTGTAACAAGTGCTTGTACTTCTGTTTTTTCACCAGGTTTAATTTCTTTCGGATTCGTTTGAATTGCTACGTTTACACTTTCAAGTTTCTTTTCTTTTTTCGGTTCTTCTTTGTTTGTATTACAGCCAGCCAACGCTAGCATCGCGATAAATAAAGTTATAATCAGTTTTTTCATCATCATTTCCTCCTTTATACTTTATTTAGTATAGAGGAAATACATTGTAATATTCCAGTCTTCTGCTGAAAACAATATACGAAATGTTTGTGAAGTTTCTGTGAAACGGTCTTCCTCTCTTAATCTATGAAAAAAAGAGCATAGTAACTATGCTCTTGGATGAAACTGTTTATATACATCTTTTAATCTAGTTTTTGAAACGTGCGTATAGATTTGCGTCGTTGAAATATCTGCATGTCCAAGCATTTCTTGTACAGCACGTAAATCTGCTCCATTTTCTAATAAGTGCGTAGCAAACGAATGACGCAACGTATGAGGTGTAAGCTCTTTTTCAATATTTGCTTCTTTCGCTAATCGTTTTAATATTTTCCAAAATCCTTGTCTTGATAATCGATTACCATGATGGTTTAAAAAGAGTGCATCTACTACTTTTTTCCCCATTAATTCTCTTCTTCCTTTTTCAATATACTTTTGAATCGCTTCCGTTGCTAAACTTCCTAGTGGAATAATTCTTTCTTTATTCCCTTTCCCTATACAACGAACAAATCCCATCGTTAAATGTACATCTTCTAAATTGAGTGCAATCAATTCTGAAACACGAAGTCCTGTTGCATAAAGTAACTCTAGCATCGCCTTGTCACGAATCCCAAAAGCACTTGTCATTTTTGGTGTTTGAAGTAACGCCTCTACTTCATCAACTGATAATACTTTTGGCAATTTCCGTTCCCCTTGCGGCGTTTCAATATGTACGGATGGGTCGTGTTCTACCGCTCGTTCACGAAGTAAAAATTGGTGGAACGAACGAATTGATGCAATATGACGCGCCAATGTTTTCGAAGATTTTCCGTTTTCTTTTAAATACTGCAAAAAGTTAACAATGTGTAAACGGGTCACTTCATGAAAAGTTTTCGTCTGTTCCACATTTTGCAAATACTTTACGTAGCTTTTTAAATCCCGTTCATAAGATACTACTGTATTCTTTGCTAATCCTTTTTCGACAACCATATAATGAATAAAATCTTTTAATTGATCTTCCACTCTACACTACTCCCCATTTTCATAGAAAAACATCATTCTATTTACGAAAGCATCCTTTGCCGGTTCTTCATTCCCTGATACTTTTTCTACAGTCTCTTCTTTAGGTTTTTCATAACGATGATAGCTTTCATATTCTTCATTTATCCATAGTATAGCGAAATAAAACAAAATCGTACAACTTGTAAATAATAAAAATACTTTTATTCCATCAAAAGTTAATTTTAAAGCTCGGCGCATTGTAAATTCCTCCAAAATATAAGTTATTACAACATATGCCAAGCTTTCATCAATTTATACCTTATTCAAATAAAAAACCTCTTCCTAGATAAATAGGAAAAGGTTATTTTTCATCCGTTTCATTTTCTTGACAGTTTTTACAAATCCCATGGAATGTTAAACGATGATCTTTCACCTTAAAGCTCCAGTCTCGCTCTACTTTCCTTTCCACTTCACCAAGTAAATCTTCTTGTATTTCTTGTACAGCACCACATTGTGTACAAATCAAATGATGGTGGAAACGCTGCGCACCTTCTTGGCGTAAGTCATAGCGTGAAACACCGTCTCCAAAGTTAATCTTATCGACAACTTTTAACTCAGATAATAGTTCTAAAGTTCGGTAGACGGTTGCTAATCCGATCTCTGGCGACTTTTCTTTTACAAGGAGGTAAACATCTTCTGCGCTTAAATGATCTTCTTCATTTTCTAGCAGCACACGAACTGTTGCTTCACGTTGCGGTGTTAATTTGTAGCTCGCTGCATGTAATTGCTTCTTAATTCGTTCAATTCTTTCTTCCATTCGGTACTACTCCCTCCTCGCCACTCTTACACCATTATATCAGAAGAAGGGCTTCTGTCAAAAGAAAAACAATAAAAACAAATTGATAATTATTCTCAAAAAGTATTTATTTTTTATTAATAGCCTCAACAACTTCTTTCATTAAAACTGGTGATGCGTAAGCCTCCACACTAGAAGCAAGTGCTAACACCACTCCAATTACAAGAAAGAAGCATGTATACCGGATTAATAATGGTAACAGTGGCTCGGTTATTTTTCTAATAAATTGATGCCTAATCATCCGTAAAGAAAAACTTGCAGCAATGGTTGTCATAACGAGAAAGACTGGAATGATAATTAAATTTTGTGGCAAAACAGATACAAATGCTAATAATAGTCCATTCCATCCATGCTGACTTACTAAAAAACCAACTGTAAATCCAACAACAACTCCTTTTACAAATAATAAAATAAAAATAAGTGGTAATCCAACAATTGAAATCCCTAAAATCCAAATAAATCCGATGTATTTTAATTGCGAAAAGTAACTTTCTCGAAACATTTCGCCCGCAATGGCAAATTCTCCTTTAGAGACTTGTCCAAAAAAACGTTGTAAATAAAATGAT
Organism: Bacillus sp. FG16; assembly: GCF_057809515.1. NCBI lineage: Bacteria > Bacillati > Bacillota > Bacilli > Caryophanales > Bacillaceae > Bacillus > Bacillus sp. FG16. The sequence continues at coordinate 131,456 of NZ_JBMDKC010000001.1, read as the reverse complement.
AAATCTTGTTTTTGATTGATTTGTAAACTATTCACAAGAATGGCTCCGAATATTACTCCCATCAATAATAAAACAGCATTAAATATATATAATGAAGAGTTTTCCTGTATGTGAGACATTACACGGTCTTGCCAATTTTTTCGCCACATTTTTCTTCCCTCCGTTCACACTCTTATTAAAAATGTATGAAAGAAAGAAAAAAGTATGACGAATTAACATTGAAATTCCGCTCTACTTTGCTAAACTAAAAAGTAGAGAATAGGAGGGATTTCTCTTGAAACCATTATTATTAGATTTTCCAACATTATTTCAAACTGAACGCTTGCAAGTTCGTAAACCATTTCCAGGTGATGGTGCAGAAGTATATGAAGCAATCCAAGCTTCTCTAGAAGACTTAGTACCGTGGATACCAATTAACGCTGAAACAGAAGAGAGTGCTGAAGAAATTGTTCGCGAAGCTCACGGACAGTTTTTACTTCGTGAAACACTTGATTTTCACTTATACGATAAAGTATCTGGTACATTCATCGGAGCAATTACACTAAAGCCTGAAAACTGGGATATTCCAAAGTTTTCACTTCACTTCTGGCTACATAGTGCCTATACAAAACAAGGCTATATGACCGAAGCTGTTAAAGGTGCAATTCAGTTCGCCTTTGATAAACTAGGCGCTAGAAGGATTGAAATTCGTACTGATGCAACAAATATAAATGCATGTAGCTTAGCAGAACGTCTAGAATTCATTCTAGAAGGTACAATGGAAAATGATTTCCTAGCACCAGATGGTAGCTTACGTGATGCACGTGTATATGCAAAAATCAATTAAAAAACACTCGCCTTTGGCGAGTGTTTATTTTTGTAATTGTAAATATTGTACTGCAAACATCGTCTTCGCATCATGAATACGAAGATCTTTCATAAGAGTAATCGCTTCTTCTAATGATACTTCCATCAATTCCACAAACTCATCTTCATCTAACTCAGCTTTATTTTCTTTTTTTGTCAAACCTGTCGCCTTATATACATATAAAATTTCATCTGCGAATCCTGGAGATGTATAGAAAGAAGTAATGAGCTCCATATTTTCACATACATATCCTGTTTCCTCTTCTAATTCACGAACTGCTGTCACCTCTGGTTTTTCACCGGGTTCTAACTTGCCGGCTGGAATTTCTATAATTGCCTTTTCAAGCGCTTTACGATACTGCTCAACAAGCACAATTTTCCCCTCATCCGTAATAGCAATAATCGCAACTGCACCAGGGTGATTTACAATTTCACGTTTACTCATTTCTCCATTTGGTAATACTACATCATCAACACGAACTTTTATAACTCTACCATCAAAAATCGGCTCAGTTTTTACTGTTCTCTCTGTAAGATTACTCATACTACTTCATCTCCCTGTTCTATTTCCTATTCTTTCTTCATACATTTTACCACATTGAAAGGAGCGTGATAGAAATGAAAGTTTATATTTTACCAAATCGCATCACGTTAGTCGGAAAAGCATGGCAAATTCGCCATAAGCTAAAGCAATATAGCAAAGAGTATACAACTGTACAAGAGTGGATTACAGCAAATAAAGTGAAACATTAATCATGCTTTTACGGGCAGTTAATGCGAAGCGAAAAGGAAACGTTTGTCAACCTCTTTTCCCTCTCGTACAATAAAGGTAAGGAGGTTGACCTATGAAAAAACGTCAATTAGGAAACTCAGATTTGTTTGTTACAGAAATGGGCCTTGGCTGTATGTCTCTCGGTACATCTGAAACAGAAGCTATGCGTATTATCGATGAAGCGATCGATTTAGGAATTAATTTTTTTGATACAGCAGATTTATATGATTACGGATTAAATGAAGAATTTGTTGGAAAAGCCTTGAAGGGGAAAAGAGACCAAATTGTTCTTTCAACGAAGGTTGGAAATCGTTGGACAGAAGAAAAAAATGGCTGGTCTTGGGATCCTTCTAAAGCTTACATAAAAACTGAAGTAAAGGAAAGTTTACGTAGACTTCAAACTGATTATATTGATCTTTACCAACTTCATGGCGGAACGAATGAAGACCCAATCGATGAAACAATTGAAGCTTTTGAAGAATTGAAAAAAGAAGGTATTATTCGCCATTACGGTATTTCTTCTATACGCCCAAATGTCGTTCGTGAGTATGCAAAACGCTCAAACATCGTTAGTGTACTAATGGAATATAGCCTTTTAAATCGTCGTCCAGAAGAATGGTTCCCCCTTCTGAATGAACACCAAATTAGTGTCATTGCTCGCGGGCCACTTGCAAAAGGAATTTTAACTGACAACAATGCAAGAAAAGTAGAAAGAGTAAAGGAAAAGGATTATCTCTCTTATTCTTACGATGAATTACATACAACTCTAGCGAGTGTAAAAGAAACGATTGGAGAAAGCTCTTTAACAGGAACAGCTATTCAATATTGCTTACATAATAAGACTGTTGCAGCTGTTATACCTGGTGCAAGCTCGCTTCAACAATTGCAGGAAAATATACGAGCTAGCCAACAGTTACCTTTAACTAAAGAAGAATACGTACAACTTCAAAAGATTGTTAAATATGACACATATGCTTTGCATCGTTAAAAATATCGAATTACCGATAAACAGAAGACTGTCTCCAGTATTAGGAGACAGTCTTTTTTATAACGTATCATATTTATCAGGATTCGTTCCTACATGTAAATCACGATTCAACGTGTTAATTTGACGTATCTCTTCTTCAGTTAGTGCAAAATCAAAAATAGTAAAGTTTTCTTTAATACGAGATGGTGTAACAGATTTAGGAATTGTAACAATCCCGCTTTGAATATCCCACCTTAATATAACTTGTGCAGGTGTTTTTTCATATTTGTTAGCAATAGCCTGAATGATTGGATGCTGGAATACTTCTCCGCCCCTCATTAACGGACTCCATGCTTCCATTTGAATTTGCTCATCTTGACAATAATTACGCAATTCAAATTGCGTCAACATCGGATGAAGTTCCACTTGGTTTACCATCGGCTTCACTTTGCAATTTGGTAATAATAGTTCTAAATGATGTTTATGAAAATTAGAAACACCAATCGCACGCACTTTACCTTCTTCATACAATTTCTCTAAAGCTCGGTACGTATCAACATACTTCCCTCTTACCGGCCAATGTATTAAATATAAATCTACATAGTCCATTTGTAATTTTTTTAAACTCTTTTCAAACGCCTCGAGTGTCTCTTCATATCCTTGATCGTCGTTCCATACTTTTGTTGTAATAAATATATCTTCTCTTGGAATTCCTGATTCAAGTATCGCCTCTCCGACACCGCTTTCATTTTCATACACAGTTGCTGTATCAATTGAACGGTATCCAACTTCTAACGCTGTTTTTACTGCTTGTTTTACTTCGTCGCCTTCTTTCGCTTTATATACGCCTAGACCAATCATCGGCATTTTCACGCCATTATGAAGTGTAGTTGTTGGAATATGCACAGTCGTCTCCCTTTCATTGTTACATTTTTTATAAGCCATAACTTTATTTCAACAAGATTCATCCAAAAAGTCAAAACATACGTACAGTTTACATAACACTTTTATATAGCTAAAAAATAACGTGAACTCATTCATTCACGTTATTTTCTCTCCATTCTTTCGCTTTTTCATCCACATTGCGCACAAACTCATTTTTCCCTTCCGTATATAACGTGCCATCATATGTATACTTTTCGGCTAATTCTTTCTTTAAGGTTGCATATGCCTCTGCTTCTTCACAATGAGCCATCATATAATCACGAAACGCTAAATGCCTTACTATCTCTGGATTTCCTTTTTCAAACACGTGTAAATGATACGAACGTTTTTCCTCAGTTCCATGAATAAAATATCGGCGTCTTGAAATACCATTTTCCCCTTTTACGATGTAACCAAGCTCTATAAATCGTTCATTCCACCCATCTACTCTTTCGATATTTTCTACTTCCATGATCATATCAATAATAGGTTTAGCTGCCAGTCCGGGCACTGACGTACTTCCAATATGATGCATTTTCACCGTTTCTGGCATCGCTGATTTTAATCTTTCAGCCTCCATTTGAAATTTTTCAATCCAATGGTTTTCATGCGGAACAACGACAATTTTTCTCATTCTAACTCCCCTTTTCTTACAAGCTCGTCAAAAAATGATCAGTGGTATTTCACTGATCATTTTTTTATTATTTAAAGTCTTTCCAAGTAAGGTTACTTTCACTTAGCAGTTCTTCAAATGATTTATTCTTTTCACGTTCTTTTTGTTCTTGGCGCTTTCTTTCCAGTTCAGCTGCCTCTTTTTCCTCTTCTCTCACTTGCAACTCTTTCTTCTTACTCTTTAATTGTTGCATGAGTGAATCATTTAATTGATCGCCTAATGTAAGTGTTTCTTTCTTTGGTTGATTCACTTGCGATTGTCTTTGCATTTGTCTTTGTTTCTTTTTCTTCATGCTACTCACCTTTTACTTTTTTCTCCATTATAGTAGATACACGATGAAATCGACAATAAAAAAGGGTCTTTACTCTATTATTCACTTTTTGTAAATATGTTAATTTTTCGAAAAGACTAAATTTTTATGTAGCTATAATCCTATGAATCTATTAAAATTATGTCGTATGATGTCAGATTATAAAAAAAAGGAGAATTATATTATGTGGAAAAAAATTATTCCTGCCGTTGCTGTTTTAAGCACTATTACTTTTTCAAGCGTATTTGCCGCTCCCCCATCTCAGAATCCAGCTGAACAAAACCGCTACATAGACGTACAAATGCTTGGTATTAATGATCTCCATGGACAACTAGATACTGTTAAAAAAATCAATAATAAAGAAGCTGGTGGCGCTGATTACTTAGCTACTTATTTAAAAGAACGTAAAAAACAAAACCCTAATACCCTTCTCGTACATGCTGGTGATATCGTCGGAGCTAGTCCACCAGTTTCAGCATTATTACAAGATGAACCGACGATTGAATTTTTAAATGACTTAAAATTTGATGTTGGTACAATCGGGAACCATGAATTTGATGAAGGCATTGATGAAATGAAACGCCTCATTTACGGTGGATATCATGAAAAAACAGGGAATTTCAAAGGGGCTAACTTCCCCTATGTAGCTGCTAACTTCTATAACAAATCAACTGGCCGCTTATTTTTACCACCATTTACTGTAAAAATGGTAGATGGTGTTCCTGTCGGATTCATTGGTGTTGTTACAACTGATACACCAAATGTTGTTATGCCTACGATGCTTAAAAATGTACAGATTACTGATGAAGTAGAAGCAATTAATAAATCAACACAACAATTAAAACGCCTCGGCGTTAAATCAATCGTCGTTCTTGCTCATGTCGGTGGAACAACCGATGAATCTGGGGTAACAAATGGCGACCTTACTCGAATTGCAAATGAAACAGACCCAGAAGTTGATGTTATTTTCGGTGGACATAGTCATACGTATGTAAATGGTACAGTAAATAATAAACTAATTGTCCAAGCAAATTCATACGGAACGGCTTTCTCAGACGTGGATGTAACAATTGATCGTAAAACAAAGGATATTGTAAAGAAAAAAGCTGAAGTTGTTACAACGTATCATGAAGGTGTAGAACCTGATAAACAAGTAAAGAAAAAACTAGATCAATATAAAGAAAAAATCGCACCACTTGTAAATGAAGTGGTCGGAAAATCTACAGCACCTATCGACCGTAAACAAAATGATGCTGGTGAGTCCACTCTTGGAAATTTAGTTGCCGATGCTCAGCGTCAAACGATGCAAACTCAAATCGCCCTCATGAATCCTGGTGGCATTCGTAATGACTTAGATGCTGGTGATATTACGTGGGGTGAGTTATACGGCATTCAACCTTTTGGAAATCAATTGATTAAAGTAGATTTAACAGGTCAAGACATTCGCGATATTTTAAATCAGCAATGGCAAAAAGGAACAACAAGAATGCTTCAAATTTCAGGTATTCAATATACGTGGGATGTAAATAAACCAAACGGTGAAAAAGTTACAAATATACGTTTAACAAACGGAGAAGAATTATCTCCATCTACAACGTATAGCGTAGTTGCAAATGCCTTCTTAGCTTCTGGCGGTGACGGATTCGTATCATTTAAAAATGGTAAAAATGCAGAAACTGGTCCAAACGACTTTGAAGCGTTAGTCGATTACGTAAAACAATTAAAAGAACCAATTCAGCCAGTTATTGATGGAAGAATTCAAAAAGTAAATTAAGTGTTTCTCTAATAATAAATTTCATTTTTCACGCCATAAAGGATTTGTACTGATCCTCTATTTTATACGTAATATACATCATAAAAAGGATACTCGTTCTTCCAATGAACATAGTATCCTTTTCTTTAGTTATCAAAATGTGATGTTTTATCAACTTCATATTGCTGTAAAAATTGTTGCAACGCCTCTTCTACAAGTTTAGACTTTTGAATTCCTTTCGATTCTGATATAAGGTCCAATCTTGCTAATATTTCTGTATTAATAGAAAAGGTTCGTCTCTTTTTCTCTGTACTCTTACTCATAATTGGTGCAATTACTTCGTCTCTTTTTCTTAGTAACTCATAAATGCTTTGTAATTGCTCGTAAATTAATAATTGATAATCTGTTTTCTCATATTGAAGGGCGGTCGCTTCTTGGAGTTGTAAGTGACGTGGTTCTTCTCCATCTCCTACAAAAATACGTTTCTTCTGCTCTCCATCATATTCATATCCAATCAATCTTAATTTCTTCGATAATGTATACGGGCTTATTTCAAGACGTTTTGCTATAATAGCGATGGATTCACGTCTATTTAAACCATCTATAATTTCTCCAATCGTCACAATTTCCCTCCTCCCGTGTTGAAATGACACTAGTATGGTATGTTACAATGATTTTCTAACAGTATATGCAAAATGAATAGCCTGTGCGATTCATACGATTTCACAAAAGGAGGTTTTCAATATGCTTTTTCGTAGCTACACCCCTCAGTTCTATAACGAAAACAAACAACTCATTCCTAATAGTATCGCTACGATAGAAAGCGTTATGATAAATAATCGAAAACAAACTCTCCTTATGCGTGGACAAAACGTAGAGCAACCTATTTTATTATGCTGTCACGGCGGACCTGGGATGGCACAAATCGGATTTATTCGCCATTTTCAAAAAGAATTAGAGAAGCAATTTATTGTTATTAATTGGGATCAGCGCGGGGCTGGTAAATCCTTTTCAATGAAAGATTTCGGAGCAAATTTCACAATCGAACAATTCGTTTCCGATGCAAAAGAAGTGATTCAATATGTACTTAAAAGGTTCAACAAACAAAAACTATTTCTCGCTGGTCATTCTTGGGGAAGTATTATTGGGCTTAACATAGCACATCAATACCCAAAGTATATCGAGGCTTACATCGGTATTGGGCAAATTGTACATATGAAACAAAATGAAGAATTGCTATATCAACATTTAATTCATTCTGCAAAAAAACATAATCATAAAAAAGCATTAGCTTCCCTTTTAAAATTAGGCAAACCACCATTTTTAGATACGAGACGTCTCATTATTCAAAGAAAGTGGCTTGGCACATTTGGAGGCGCAATCCAAAACGGATCTTCCTTTTCTTTCATACGAAAAGGTTTCTTTTCTCCTGAGTATACGCTATTAGATTGGTTCAAGTTTCTCGCAGGAAATTTAAAATCTGGCGTTTTATGGGAAGAAATGCTGACAATCGATTTCTTTTCTTCTATCTCAAGTTTATCTATTCCAGTTTATTTTTGTTCTGGTCGCTATGATTATCAAACTCCTTATGCACTCGTTCAGGAATATTGCGATATTATTGAAGCGCCTATAAAAAAGATGATTTGGTTCCCAAATTCAGCACATTCTCCTGATTTAGAAGAACCAGAATTATTCGCCAATTCTTTGCGATCAATTAAACAAGAGCTAGCTTTTCAGCATTAGTAACAAAAGGCTCTTTTACATTTCATAGAAAACATTTTATAATAATATGTCGCAAGTATGTATAAACATAGCAAAATGTTTCATATTTACTTGTCTTAACAGAATAAAAATTTAGGGAGATTACATTTATTATGAACGCTGTACTCGTCGCAGTAGCAATTATGCTATTGCTTAGTTTGTTACGTGTCCAGGTCATTGTCGCCATCATTGTTGGAGCTTTAACAGGCGGAATTATCGGCGGACTCGGTATTTCAGAAACGATTAACACTTTTACAACTGGTCTTGGAAACAGTGCTCCAATCGCTTTAAGTTATGCAATGCTTGGTGGTTTCGCTATTTCCCTTTCCAAAACAGGACTTCCAGATGCTATGATTCAAACTGCATTAAAATGGATTGGCAATGAACAAGACACGAAAAAACAAGTTTATTCTAAAATACTTATTTTATTCATTATTTTAACGATGGCTTGTTTCTCACAAAATGTGATTCCTGTTCACATTGCTTTCATCCCCATCTTAATTCCAGCACTTTTAAAAGTATTAAATGAGCTGAAAGTGGATCGCAGACTTGTCACATGTATTATTACATTTGGATTGATTACTCCTTATATGTGGATCCCTGCAGGATTCGGAAAAATTTATCATGACGTATTACAAACCAACGCTGCGCAAAGCGGCCTTACATTTGATGTCACACTTATTCCAAAAGCAATGACTATTCCAGCAATTGGTATGATTATTGGATTATGTGTAGCGGTATTCATTACGTACCGAAAACCTCGTACGTATGAAACAGAACAAATTCATACTACCGAAAATGAAATCGTTCCCTATACAAAACGTAGCATTACTTTCGGGTTATTATCTATCATTGCTACATTAACTGTTCAATTAACAACAGAATCAATGATTTTCGGTGCTTTAGCAGGTATTATCGTCTTATCAGTTAGTGGCAGTCTACCACTTAAAGAAGCAGATGCGATATTAACAAGCGGAATGCGTATGATGTCCTTTATTGGCTTTGTTATGATTGCTGCCGCTGGATTCGGCACTGTCCTTCGAAAAACAGGACATGTTGAATCACTGGTGCAAACGAGTGCACATATAATTGGAAATAACAAACCACTCGCTGCATTTCTTATGCTCGTTATTGGACTTCTCGTTACGATGGGAATTGGTTCATCCTTTTCAACCATCCCTATCTTAACAACCATTTTTGTACCTCTTTGCATTCAGCTTGGATTTAGTCCAATGGCCACAATTGCAATTATCGGTACAGCCGGAGCACTAGGTGACGCAGGATCTCCAGCATCAGATAGTACCCTTGGACCAACATCCGGTTTAAATGCTGATGGTCAGCACCATCATATATGGGATACATGTGTACCCACTTTTCTACATTACAATATACCGTTACTTATATTTGGCTTTATTGCCGCAATTACATTATAAAAAGGTGCGTATAAAACGCACCTTTTACTTTTTTATTTTTCCTTTTAATTGTTGAAAAGCTACTTTTCCATTATCTTTGACATAGCTTTCAATTGCCGGTAGTGATGAGCCTATCCATTCACACTCTATGCTCCCATTCGGTCCAACAATTTTTAATTTATCTGGTATATGTATATTTAGAAATCTCGCTGACCGAATTAACTCAATAGCAATCTGATCACTTGAGGTTACAATTCCATCTATATAAGGATTATTTTGCAATAATGTAATAAATTGTTTATTTGTATACCCTTGTACACATTCTTCTCGATAAGAGATTCCTTCATCCCAAACAGCGTCTAAAAACCCTGCTATATGATCTTCCATTTCTTCACTTTCTTCTCCCTCACCGAAATATGCAAGAAAGTGACACCCTTTCTCTTTTAATAAAGAAACAGCTCTCTGCCCACTTTCATAATAATTTGCATGTGATTGTTGCTCATCAATCACAACAAACGGAAATGGAATTTCTCCTATACTTTTAAAAACTGCCCTTGTCAAAATAACACCTGCAATGTTATTTTGCTTCAGCATATGTATGTATCTATCTTTATTCTCTATATTACAAATAATGATTTGATAGCCTTCTTTATATGCTATTTCCTCAATACAATGTAGCAAAGTGATGTTTGATGGGTTACATAAATTATCTACAAGTAATGCAATTATCGTTGAATTCTCTTTAAATAGTGGCTTCGCTGCACTGTTTGGCCTATAACGTAATTCTTCAATTGCTTCCTTTACTTGTTTTACTGTGTCCTCATGAACGTATCCTTTTTCATTAATAACTCGTGAAACGGTTGCGACTGAAACACCTGCCAATTTTGCAACATCACGTATAGTTGCCACATCGTCACCCCTTAATATGGTAATAGATTACAATTTTACGGTAACCTAAATTACACTATCCGTCAAGATTAATAACTCATATTTCTGAAAATTGTTACATCATTTGACTAAATGATACTCCAACTGAATTTCATGTAAAATTGGGATATTATCATATCCAATACGTGGAATTTCTTTCTTTATTTTTCGTGCCTCCTCTACCGCATTCACATATAAATTAGTCATTACAAAATTACGTTTTTGGTAAAATCGTAACGCATTCATATTATCATTTGTTGTAATAAGCCAAACCTGTCTGCACCGCTCTTCTTCTGCAACTTGTAATACACAATCTACAAGTTTCGTCCCTATTCCTTTTCTTTCTTCAAAGCTATCTAGCGATACAATTTCACACATATTTCCGGTCATTTCATACGTTATAATTCCGATTATTCTGTCATCTGAGAGCGCAACAAATCCTGGCAACTCTTCTAACTGATGTCCCTTACCACGTGAAACCATCAATGAACTTCCCCAGTTCTTACACATGAACATTCGGATTGTTTCTTTCATCGCTGGCGTAATTTTTTGTATATGCAGCATTTCCTATTTCTCCCCTTTTATATCATTGTGATACAATATAAGTGTATCACATGTAACGGTATTTGGAGGATGAGGTAAAGTATGAAACGTTTTTTTGCAGCATTGTTTACTATACTAGGTGCAATAACTGCCCTTGGGATTTTCTTTACAAATAAAGTGATGTACTTAAAGAAAAAAACAGAGGAAGAAGTACTCGAAAGAGAAACGAAAAAACATTTTCGTATAGAGGATTTTGATGCTCTTCATAAAGAAGAAATTCATATCCCTTCACAATTCGGATACGACCTTCACGGATATTACATTCCTGCTGGTCATTCCAATAAGTTTATGGTTTTTTGCCACGGTGTAACTGTAAATAAAATAAACTCTGTAAAATATGCAAACTTATTCTTAAAAAGGGGATATAATGTCCTCATTTACGATCATCGTCGTCATGGTAAAACTGGCGGAAAAACAACAAGCTATGGATACTATGAAAAGCATGATTTGAAATCCGTAGTTGACTGGCTAAAAAGCCGTTTTGGAACCAATATTACACTTGGTATTCATGGTGAATCTATGGGAGCTGCAACAATTCTTCAATACGCAGGACTTGTAGAAGATGGTGCTGATTTCTATATTGCAGATTGTCCTTTCTCTGATTTTCACGGACAATTACAGCACCGTTTAAAGGTTGAATTCCATTTACCAAAATGGCCTTTATTACCTTTAGCAAACGCATTTTTAAAAGTTCGTGACGGTTATACAATTCGTGAAGTTTCACCAATCGACTGTATAAAAAACATTAACAATCCCGTTCTCTTTATTCATAGTAAAGATGACGACTATATTTTAGCTGATATGACAAAAGCGTTATATGAAGCGAAAGAAAATAATAAGCAACTTTATATTGCAGAACACGGTGCACACGCTTGCTCTTATAACGAAAATAAAGAAGAGTACGAAGCAGCCATCGATCAATTTTTAAACACATATGTGAAAGAAACAAAAAACAGGCTTGCATAAGCCTGTTTTTTTATTGCGCTAAAACGTCTGTAACTTGTTCCATATTTTCAGAAATCCATTGCATTGCATCATCTAACGTTGGAAATTCTGTCGTTTGAAATGTTACTTCATCTTGAAGTAACCAAACATCCTTTGCCTCTTGCCCTACACCTGCAATGGACCAATGTAACAAACTATATGGATGATTATCATTCAAAAATGATGCCCACGTGCGCTCATTTGCAATGTTTCGTAATGTATGTAATTGTTTATCCATCTCTCGTCACCTTACTCTAGTCAGTTATGAAAACTATTATAACACTCTCTTCTTTCTCAAACAAAGTGCTCTTTTTTCCCCGCTATTTGCGGGCAGTAAAACTCCCACCTCAAAATTCGGCTGAAACAAAGAAGTTAGGTGGGAGATTAACTGCCCCTAAAAGCCCGATTGGTTCAACTAATAATTAGTGGGGGATGCCTCCCCCACTAATTAAAGTTTCACTTTATATTGCCAAGCACTTCCCTTGATTATATGATGAAATTAAGCGTTTGGGAAGGAGGGATAACGTTGGCAAAAGTACAAATTAAAGTAAATGATAATGGCTCTTTTCGCGTTACAGGGGACGTGGAATTAGTCGACTCACAAGGGAATGTATTCCCAGCAAAACCGGCATTTTCTTTATGCCGTTGTGGCTTATCAAAAAATATGCCTTATTGCGACGCTTCGCATAAAGGTAAATTCGAGTCCGTTGTTAGAGCACCCGAGGCAGAATAATTTTACATGTGACATGCACATTTTTTTGTGCATGTTTTTTTCTTTTTAGCAACTCCGTTATATCCCTTCTCCTTACAACATTTCTAATACTTTTATTTCCATTCCAGCCCACATATATTTTCACACAATTCTTCACATTCGAATATTTTTTACTAGCCTTTTATTTTTTTTGTGCTATAATTTGAGCAAACAGCATCCTTCGGGGTCGGGTGAAATTCCCAACCGGCGGTGATGAAGTGAAAACTTCTAAGTCCGTGACCCGTTTTCAACTCGAAAACGGTGGATCTAGTGAAACTCTAGGGCCGACAGTATAGTCTGGATGGGAGAAGGATATGTTTCTAGTTTTTATATAGTGAATACACTTTTATTTCAGTATGCATATTTTTAAAGATTCATTTTGATTCTTTATATATGTTTAATTTTCTATACTTATTTTTTATACTGAAATAAAAAGAGACAACTAGCGTTTAAAAATTCGATATTTTGCTAGGTTTTTTCCTTATGCAGAAATATCAATTATCGTTAGGTTTCTTTCCTATGCTTTCGTATTCAAACTATATTTCTAGAAATCACGTCTCCCAAACCCCAAGGATATTAAATCCTTGGGGTTTTTTGATTTTTTTAGGAGAGGTGAAGAAAATGACAGATCAAGAATATATGAGGATTGCCCTGCAGTTAGCAGAAGGAACATCAGGACAAACAAGTCCAAATCCTATGGTTGGTGCTGTTGTTGTAAAAGATGGAAACATCGTTGGTATGGGGGCTCATTTACGAGCTGGTGAAGAACACGCAGAAGTTCATGCCCTTCAAATGGCTGGTCAGAACGCCAAAGACGCTACCGTTTATGTAACACTGGAACCGTGTAGCCACTTTGGAAAAACACCACCTTGTTGTGAATTGCTCATCGAAAAAGGAGTTAAGCGTGTTGTAATTGCTACTCTCGATTGTAATCCGCTCGTTTCTGGTAACGGAAAAAGAAGATTAGAGGAAGCTAGAATTGAAGTAACTACCGGTGTTCTTGAAGCGGAAGCAGTTTTATTAAATCGCTACTTTTTTCACTACATGAAAACAAAACGCCCTTTTGTAACAATAAAAACAGCGATGAGCTTAGATGGAAAAACAGCAACTGTAACTGGTGAAAGTAAGTGGATTACAGGTGAAGAAGCACGTGCTGATGTTCACCAATATCGCCATACACATGATGCAATTCTTGTTGGAGTAAATACAGTTATAGCTGATAACCCACATTTAACAACAAGAATTCCAAATGGTGGGAAACACCCTATTCGCGTTGTTTTAGATACCCATTTACGAACACCACCATCTTCTCATGTCATAACAGATGGTTTAGCACCGACATGGATTATTGTCGGTAAGGATGTAAAGAAAGAGAAGATATCTTCTTATGAATCTAAAAATATAGCTATATTCCAAATGGAAACGAAGCATATAGAAATTGAGGACCTTCTTTCCTTTCTTGGAGAAAAACAAATTCTTTCTCTATTCGTTGAAGGTGGCCAATCGATTCATGCAAGTTTCTTAAAAACAAACAATTTTAATGAAATTGTAACCTATATAAGCCCGAAATTAATTGGTGGGAAAGATGCTCCTACTTTATTTGGAGGAAATGGTTTTTCAAAATTACAAGATGCGCTTTCCTTGAAAATTCAAGAGATGAAACAAATTGGTGATGATATAAAAATTGTTGCGAATGCCCGAAACGAGGTGACGGAATGTTTACAGGAATTGTAGACGAATTAGGAACGATAGCAAACATGCAACAAAGCGGAGAAGCGATGAAATTAACGATTCATGCAAAGAAAATTTTATCAGATGTTCACTTAGGTGATAGTATCGCGGTTAACGGTATTTGCTTAACTGTAACAAGCTTTACAACTACTTCATTTACAGTTGATGCAATGCCTGAAACGATGCAGTCGACATCGCTTCGCATGCTTAAACCGCACTCTAAAGTAAATTTAGAGCGAGCAATGGCTGCAAACGGACGATTCGGTGGACATTTCGTTTCAGGACATATTGATGGAATCGGAACGATTTTAAATAAAAAACAACATTACAATGCCGTCTATTACAAAATAGCAATTTCTGATGAACTGCTGCGCTATTGTTTGCATAAAGGATCCATTGCTGTTGATGGAACGAGTTTAACGATATTTGATATAGACGAATCTTCCATAACGATTTCACTCATCCCGCACACAGTAAGCGAATCTGTCATTGGAGCAAAAAATGCCGGAGATATCGTAAACATTGAGTGTGACATGATTGGTAAATATATTGAACGCTTTATTACTAAACCTACAAAACGAGTAGGTTCAATGACCGAAAGCTTTTTACAAGAAAACGGATTTCTATAAGGGGGAAGCACAATGTTTCATCGTATTGAAGAAGCTCTAGAAGATTTAAAAAAAGGTAAAGTCGTTATCGTATGTGATGATGAAAACCGAGAAAATGAAGGCGATTTTATTGCTTTAGCAGAGTACATTACACCAGAAACAATTAATTTTATGATTACACATGGCCGTGGTCTCGTTTGTGTACCGATTACGGAAGGGTACGCAGAACGTCTACAATTAGAACCAATGGTATCTCATAATACAGATTCACATCATACTGCGTTTACAGTGAGCATTGACCATGTCTCTACAACAACAGGGATTAGCGCTCACGAACGTGCAACTACGATACAAGAATTGTTAAACCCCGCATCAAAAGGTGCTGATTTCAATCGACCTGGACATATCTTTCCATTAATTGCGAAAGAAGGCGGTGTCCTGCGTCGTGCAGGTCATACAGAAGCTGCTGTTGATTTAGCAAAGCTATGCGGTGCCGAACCAGCTGGAGTTATTTGCGAGATTATAAATGAGGACGGCACGATGGCACGTGTACCTGATTTACTAGAATGCGCAAAACAATTTGATATAAAAATGATTACAATAGAAGATTTAATTGCTTACCGCCGCCATCATGAAACACTTGTGACGAGAGAGGTGGAAATTACATTACCTACAGATTTCGGTACTTTCCACGCAATTGGCTATTCTAACTCATTAGATACGAAAGAACATATCGCACTTGTAAAAGGTGATATTTCAATAGGTGAACCGGTACTTGTGCGTGTTCATTCTGAATGCTTAACAGGAGATGTATTCGGTTCACATCGCTGCGATTGCGGACCACAACTCCATGCAGCACTTGCTCAAATTGAGCGTGAAGGAAAAGGTGTTCTTCTTTATATGAGGCAAGAAGGAAGAGGCATTGGGCTTCTTAATAAGCTTCGTGCTTATAAATTACAAGAAGAAGGATTCGATACTGTAGAAGCAAATGAAAAACTCGGCTTCCCTGCTGATCTTCGTGATTACGGTATCGGTGCTCAAATATTAAAAGATTTAGGTTTACAGAGTTTACGATTATTAACGAATAACCCAAGAAAAATTGCTGGCTTACAAGGTTACGATTTAGAAGTAGTCGAGCGTGTACCGTTGCAAATGCCAGCAAAAGAAGAGAATAAATCGTATTTACAAACGAAAGTAAACAAATTAGGACACTTACTAAACTTATAATTAAAGGAGAGATTTATTATGGTATTCGAAGGTCATTTAGTTGGTACAGGATTAAAAGTTGGAGTTGTTGTTGGACGTTTTAACGAATTTATTACAAGTAAGTTACTTGGCGGCGCTTTAGACGGATTAAAGCGTCACGGTGTAGAAGAAAATGATATTGATGTTGCTTGGGTTCCTGGTGCATTTGAAATTCCTTTAATCGCTAAAAAGATGGCTAGTAGCGGAAAGTATGATGCTGTTATTACATTAGGTACTGTAATCCGAGGTGCTACAACTCACTACGATTACGTTTGTAATGAAGTAGCAAAAGGAGTTGCGTCTTTATCACTACAAATGGACATCCCAGTTATTTTCGGCGTATTAACGACAGAAACAATTGAACAAGCGATTGAACGCGCAGGTACGAAAGCTGGTAATAAAGGATATGAATCAGCTGTTGCTGCAATTGAAATGGCTCACTTATCAAAACAATGGGCATAAAAAAAGAGGCTGCGGCCTCTTTTTATTTTTTTACCTTTTTTTGTACATCTTTTATTAATTCATTCATCGTTTTTCCTTCTGTTTTTATATGAAGAGCTTGTGCTGTTCTCCATACATTCTCTCTTTTTTTCGCTTCTTCTATAATAATAATTTCTTTTCTAACTTCCTTTAAATCTTTTCCTTCCGTTTTCAATCCAAAATGTTCAGCTTTCGTTCGAAAGTGTTGTTCGATTCTTTGTTGCATCTCTTTTTGTTCAGGATTTTCAGCAGCCTTAACTGGATCAGAACTTATTGCTTTTATTAAAATTAAACAAGTCATAATCGCTAATATGTATTTGTACATGTAAAATCCTCCAACCCAATATAAATTACATATTTACTATGTACAACTAAGGCTTGGAAAATTCGTCCACAAAAATTCTTTTTTTCGTTCAAAAACCAATAGTAACAGGCGTCCGCAACTATTTATTACATTTTATTTACAAAAAAAGCAAACCCTTTTACAAGTTTGCTTTTTCATCTATCTTATAATGCACACTCTTCAATCTCAAATCCTAAATCTGCAATCATACCCCAGTCTGCAGTCGGCTCTTGTCCAGCTGTCGTTAAGTAGTCCCCGACAAAAATAGAATTTGCTGCAAATAAACCGATTGGCTGTACAGAACGTAAATTGATTTCACGTCCTCCTGAAATACGAATTTCTTTTGTTGGGTTTACAAAACGCATCATTGCCAGTACTTTTAAACATTCTACTGGCGTTAACTCTTTTTGCCCTTCAAGAGGTGTTCCCTTTACAGCAACAAGGAAATTACAAGGGATAGAATCTGCATCTATACGTTGTAATTCAAATGCAATTTCAGCACGCTCTTCAATTGTTTCTCCCATGCCAAAAATCGCCCCAGAGCATGGTGAAATACCAGCTTGTTTCGCTTTTTGAACTGTATCAACACGATCATCATACGTATGCGTTGAACAAATACTATCGTAATTATTTGCATGTGTATTTAAGTTGTGGTTATAACGATGCACGCCTGCTTCCGCTAAACGTCCTGCTTGATCTTCATTTAAGAAACCTAAACAACAACAAATCTTCAAGTCTGTCGTTTCACGAATTTCCTTAACTGCTCCAATTACGTGATTTACCTCTTTATCCGTCGGACGACGACCAGATGCTACAATACAATATGTACCCGCTTTACGGCGTATTGCTTCATGTGCCCCTTCTACAATCTTCTCCTGCGTTAACCATGCATATTTATCAATCGGCGCTTCTGAAATAATAGACTGTGAGCAATATCCACAATCTTCAGGACATAATCCAGATTTCGTATTAATAATCATATTCAATTTTACTTTCTTACCAAAGTGATGATGGCGAATAATGTAAGCTGCATTCATAATTTCTAAAACTTCTGTATCATCAGCTTCTAATATCGCTATTGCATCTTCTTTCGTAATCATCTTCTCTTCCACTACGTCGTATGCAAGTTTTTTCCAATCCCTTTTTGTTTGTACTTGTTTCATTTCATCTCTTCCCCTCTTTTGTTATATGCATAAATAAAGCATGATACGTTGCCATTATCCCTTCATTTCCCGTGAAGTCTCTTTCGTATATGCGCAGCATCGCACGAAAGAGTGAGGGACTTTGACAATATGATCCTTCATTGCTATTAGTCGCTCCTACTTTTCGAATAGAATGCAGAAACTCCTTAACTTCTGTAAAACTCTCTATGTAACATGTTTCAGAAACATGCACATCCCCTGTTTCTATCTTGCATATATGAAGCAACTGATCTTTTGAATAAAAACGTTGACCAATCGATGTTTCATTTTTTATATTTCTTTCTTCTTTCGCACGTTGGAACGAAGTATGCAATTCTTGAAATGTTTCATGTCCAAACGTTGAAAAGAGTAATATCCCATCTATAGACAAATGATGAAATAAATTTCTTAACACTTGTTGTAAATTATTTAACCATTGAAATGTAGCATTTGAAATAATGACATCATATGATTCTTCTAATCGTAATCGCTCAATATCTTCACAGTGAAACGTTACATTTTTTACATTTTGTCTAGTTTGCGCAATCGCAATCATACTTTCAGCAAAATCAACTGCTGTAATATGTGCTTTCGGAAATAACTTTGATAATTGCTCTGTTACATACCCCGTCCCGCACCCCAGTTCTAAAATACGTATCGATGCCGTTTCACTATATCGTTCCTTTAAGATTGAAAGTAATGAATGTGCCATCTTTTTTTGTACATTTGCATATCGATCGTAAGATACGGCTGCCCCATTAAACCGTTTTTGTAGTAACGTTTTGTTGATCATGTCGTATCCCCTCTACAAATTGAATTATCTCATTTACGCAATATTCAAAATTCGTTACACATAATGCATGCCCTGCTTCACTTACTACTTTCAGCTCGCTACTGCTATTCTCCGTCATACTACGTGCCGCAGACAATGGGCATATTACATCCTGTTCTCCGTGAATAAGTAGTATAGGTACTTTAATTTCTTTTAGTTCTTCTCTCATATCTGTTTCTATTAAATAATCCAAACCTAGTTGTAAAGACTGAATAGAATCACCTTTAAAACGGTCTACAATGTCTTCAAAGTTTTTATTCTCTTTTAGCTCATCTTTCGTAAACATATTTTCATAAAACCGCTTGAGCGTATCTTCTTTCCTTCTCGCCAAATTCCTTTTCAGCCGTTCTACATGCAAAGCATTCCATCCGTTACTGTAATCGCTCGTATTTGTAAATTTAGCAGTACCACCAATTAATACGATGCCTTTTGCCTTAATCTTTTTATAAGCTTCAACTGCTGCTAACGCTCCTAGTGACCAACCAACTAAAATTACGTTGTCGTTATGTGCTACATCTATAATTCGTTCCACAAATTCACTTCGTTCGTTCACATTACGCCAATCTATGCATTGAACAGGATATCCTTTAAAATACGGAAGTACTAAATCCCAAATATTCTCTTCCATTCCCCATCCGGGGATAAAAATAATCTTTAGCTCTTTCATACGAAAATCTCCTCTTCTTTCGCAATGTGAATAATTCGGTCAATAGCCCATTTTAAATCAGCTATTGTATGTTGCGATGTAACTGCAAAGCGAATTCGAGAACTATGAATTGGCACAGTTGGCGGACGAATTGCAATGGCCGCAATCCCTGCCTCTTGCAACCTTTTACTAAACCTTAAAGCATGTTCATTTGAACCGACTACAATCGGTACAATATGAGTTGAGCTATTCCCAATATCAAAACCAGCATCCCTTAATTTAGTTCTGAAGTATTCTCCATTTGCTATAAGGTTCTCTCTTCTTTCGTTATCTTCTTTTACAATTTCAATTGCTTTTTGCACCGCTCCTAACGTACTTGGTGGTAAAGCTGTAGTAAAAATAAAGCTTCTCATCATATTTTGTAAATACTCTATATAAATTTCATCACCTGTCAAATACGCACCATAACACCCTAAAGCCTTGCTAAACGTCCCCATATGTATATCAATTTTTTGAGCAAGATTTTTTTCTATATGAGATAACCCAGCTCCGCCGATTCCATATATTCCACTCGCATGTGCTTCATCGACTATAATGATTGCCCCGTATTTCTCTTTCAGCTGTACTAAATCTCTCAAATACGCAGTATCACCATCCATACTAAAAACGGTATCTGTTACGATTAATTTCCTTTTTTCAGGCGAAGCCATTTTCAACAACTTCTCTAAATGATCCAAATCATTATGACGATACCTTTTATGCTCTGCCCCGCTTAATATGATTCCATCAACAATACTTGCGTGATTTAACTTATCACTAAAAACAATATCGTGCCGAGAGGCTAAAGAAGATATGGCACCTATATTTGCCGTATATCCACTATTTACAATTAAAGCTCTTTCAGTACCTTTCCAGTCACATATGCTTCTCTCAACCTCTTCATATAATGGATGATTTCCTACAACAAGGCGGGAGGCAGTCGCTCCAGTTCCATATCTTTTTGTACAGGCAATAGCAGCTTCTTTTAACCTTTCATCTCCAGCTAACCCTAAATAATTATTTGACGCTAAATTTAACATCCTTTTTTTATCTCGAATAAGCCAAGTCTCTTCTGCCTTCTCTGTTACATGCAAATCACGATACTGCCCTTGCTCATGTAATTGTTGTAATTTAGATTGAAGGTGCGCCCGCCACGTTTGATTCATTTTGGATAAACTCCTCTAATTTTGAAATCATAATATGTTCTTTTGCAGCTTCTAATACTTCTTCTTTCGTAAACTCACCTGCAAAGAATGGCAATAATCCTAAAACTGGTACCCCGCTCAGCTCTTCAATCATCTCTTTATTTTCTTGCACTCTTTCCATTTCACATTCTTTACAACCTGATAAAATGACACCCGCTACGGTTAAACCATGCGCCTTTGCGTAAGCAATCGTTAACACTGTATGATTTACTGTTCCTAATGTAGGACGAGCTACTACAATAAGAGGCAACTGTAATTCTGTTGCAAAATCTATTACTAAAGCATCTTCTGTATATGGGACAGCAAGCCCACCTGCTCCTTCTACAAATAAGCTATTAAACTCTTTTAATAGTTCATTATAGTAATCAGTAATTTCTTTTAACTTTACTACTCTTCCAGCTCTTTTCATGGCAAGTCTCGGAGCAAGTGGTTCTTCAATAGAATAAGGGCAAATTTCATTTTCTTGTGTCGGTACACCTGATAGTACTTTTAACCTTGCCGCATCTCCCTCAGGGTTTGATGCAACATGCCCACTTTGCAACGGTTTATATACCCCTACGTTATATCCTAATTCTCTAAATACACCTGCCATAGCACCTGCAACTACTGTTTTTCCAACTTCAGTATCAGTTGCTGTTATGAAAAAACCACTCATTATTCTCCCTCCGTAACATCCGAGATTGCCTTGTATAAAATACGTAACATATCATCAATCTCTTCAAAAGTAGAAGCAAGTGGTGGCATAAATACAATCGTATTACCTAGCGGTCGTAAAATCATACCCAGCTCTCTTGAGCGTTTACATACTTGAACACCGACTCTTTCTGTCCAGTCAAAAGCTTCTTTCGTTCCCTTATTCTTCACAAGCTCAATACCAACCATTAATCCGCACTGACGAATATCACCTACATGTTTATAGGCAAAGAGCTTTTCTAATTGCGCTGCCACATAATCCGTTTTACGTGCCACTTCTTCTATTAAATTTGTTTTTTCATATAGTTCTAGATTCGCGATTGCTACGGCACACCCTAACGGATTGCCTGTGTAGCTATGTCCATGGAAAAATGTTTTTTGTTCTTCATATTCTCCTAAGAAAGCATTATATATTTCATCTGTCGTTACCGTAACTGCAATTGGTAAATATCCACCTGTTAAACCTTTCCCAGCAGTTAAAATGTCTGGCGTCACATTTTCATGTTCACACGCAAACATTTTCCCTGTACGCCCAAATCCAGTCGCTACCTCATCTGTAATAAATAATACATTGTACTTTGTACATAAATCGCGCAGTCCTTTTAAATATCCTTTTGGCATTGTAATCATTCCGCCAGCACCTTGCATTAATGGCTCTACAATGATGGCAGCTACTTCTTCATGCTTTTCTTTCAACAATTCTTCCATTTCTTCTAAATGGCTTTTTACAATTTCCTCCTTATTATTTCCGTAAGGAGAACGATATGTATATGGATACGGCATTTTAATCGCATCAAATAAGAGCGAACTATACACTTGGTGAAACAAGTCTATTGCTCCTACTGAAACAGCTCCAATTGTATCACCGTGATATGCTTCTTTTAATGTAACGAATCTTTGTTTCTTTGGTTTCCCTTTATGCTGCCAATATTGGAAAGCCATCTTAATTGCAATTTCAACAGCGGTAGAACCTGAATCAGAGTAGAATACCTTCTTCAATCCATCTGGTACAACCTCAATAATTTTTTCTGCTAATAAAATAGATGGAACGTTAGCAAGTCCTAACATAGTAGAATGAGCAATTTTATTTAATTGCTCACGAATTGCTTCATCTAATTCCGGTACTTGATGTCCGTGAACATTTAACCATATAGATGAAACACCATCCCAATACTCATTACCATTTACATCGTATAGTTTTCTTCCCTCTCCACGTTCAATAATGACAGGATCTTCTTCTAAATAATCTTTCATTTGTGTAAATGGGTGCCATACATAAGCTTTATTTTTCTCTGCTAATTCTTCATATGTATAAGATGATTTTTCAATCGTTTTACTGTTTATTGTCACAATTGCCACCCCTAATGTTAACTTGTTTATAAATATAGTTAACATTAAATCCGAATGACTGTCAATTATTTTAAAATCAAATAGTTCTTAAAAAAGAACAACTTATCATACGATAAGTTGTTCTACTTTCCATGCTGTATCTTTCCAATTTCTAAAATAATTTCTTCATCTTTTTTTCCCTCTGTATCAATTCCAAGTTGCTTAGCGTGCTCAATTAATAAATCATGACGCTTCTCAAACCTAGCGGTATTCACTTCTTTCGTAACCTCTTCTTTTGTTTTCCCCTCAGTAGAAACTCCTAGTTTCTCTGCTGCTTTTTCCATTGATTTCTTCTCTTCTATTTCTTTTACTTTCTTCACTTCTGACTGTTGTATTTGCTTTTGTTTCAACTGCTCTGATTCAGCCGCAAAAGCTGTGTAAATTCCAGCACTTCCTCCAATAACTAATAAAGTGGTAAAAAGAATTATTTTTTTCTTCACTCTTTCCTCCCCCTTTCAAATTCATTATAACGTACATTTTTACAGCGTTAAAAACAATTCTCCTTTATTTCCCTAAAAAAATATTTAATATTTTTATTGACATGTAAGATGAAAATATGATAAAAATTTAACTAACATCATATGAATCGGCGTTGATAGGATTTAGTAGTATTTCGATTTCTGATTTCAGAGAGCTGGTGGTCGGTGCGAACCAGTACAGAGCGAATTATGAATTACCCCCTGGAGCTTCTTTTACGAAACGTAAGGAGTAGTGAAAGACGGTTATAGACCGTTATGTCTAAAGAGTGGTGGAACGAAACTGTTTCACAATTTAGGGTGGTACCGCGAATTTTTCGTCCCTGCATATATTGCAGGGGCGTTTTTATTTTATTAACGCATATCATACGACCCTTTATTTTGTGATACATTCATTTCACAAGCTAGGGTGGTACCGCGATTTCTTCGTCCCTGCATAATTATATGCAGGGGCGTTTTTTTATCCAATCATTTCCGCATCATATTGAGATATGGACAATTACCGGTAATTTGTCACAAAATTCTAAATTCTAGAAGGAAATAAACAATATTGGCGAATTTTATATAAAAAAGAGCTATTTTAGATTACTTAGGAGGGGAAAACAATGGTTTCAAAAATTGAATCTGTTCTTTTAACAATTTTTATCTTTTTCTGCATTGGCTTTAGTGTTATCAAATTAGAAGTTTCACCACACATCCCAATTTTATTTGGTATCGTTCTTTTATTAGCATTTGGATTCTTGAAGAGAATCTCTTGGTCTACTATGGAGAAAGGGATGATCAGTAGTATTTCAGCTGGTATTCCATCTATATTTATTTTCTTACTTGTAGGCGTATTAATTAGCGTTTGGATCGCAGCTGGAACTATTCCAACTTTAATGGTATACGGCTTCCAACTTGTATCTCCAAAAATTTTCGTTCCAACTGTTTTTGTTGTTTGTGCAATTGTTGGAACGAGTATCGGTAGTGCATTTACAACTGCTGCAACTGTAGGACTTGCCTTTATGGGAATGGGTACTGCCCTTGGATACGATCCAGCTCTTATTGCTGGTGCAATTATTTCTGGTGCATTCTTCGGAGATAAAATGTCTCCTTTATCTGATACAACAAACTTAGCGCCTGCTGTAACAGGTGTAGATTTATTTGAACATATTCGTAACATGCTTTGGACAACAGTGCCAGCTTTCATTATTGCATTTATCGCATTTTTCATTTTAGGAAGCGGATCTGGTGGAAACGTTGATTTCTCAGCATTTATTAACACATTAGAAAAAAATACAACAATTTCTATCGTTACACTGATTCCTATTTTATTACTGTTCCTATTCGCATTTAAAAAGGTACCCGCAGTTCCAACATTACTTGCAGGAATTGTGGTAGGAATTATTATTCTCTTTATTTTTAAACCTAGCACTTCTTTAGCTGATTTAATGAAAATTATGCAAGACGGTTACGTTTCTAAAACTGGTATCAAAGATATTGATAGCTTATTATCTCGCGGTGGCCTGCAAAGTATGATGATGTCGATTGCCCTTATTTTCCTAGCTCTTTGTATGGGAGGATTATTACAAGGAATGGGTATTATAGCGCAGCTGATGAATATTATCTCTAGCTTCGTAAAAAATAGCACACGCTTAATTATTTCTACTGCTTCAACTGCAATTGGTGTAAACTTCTTACTTGGTGAACAGTACTTATCAATTGTTTTAACAGGACAAGCATTTGCTAATAAATACGATGAAGTCGGTTTAGAACGTCGTAATTTATCACGAGTATTAGAAGATGCAGGTACAGTTATTAACCCGCTCGTACCATGGGGTGTAAGTGGCGTATTCTTAACAAACGTCCTTAGCGTTCCAACATTCGATTACCTTCCATACGCAATCTTCTGTTTAGCTTGTCCAGTCGTAACGATTATCGTCGGCTTTACTGGATTTGGCCTGTCATGGAAGAAAGAAAAAGCAGTACCAGTTTCATAATATAACAAAAAGGATTACCAAATCGGTAATCCTTTTTATATTTCTCGACTATCTATTCGCTTTCTTTCTTCTAAATAACAGAAGGAATCCCGCTCCAACAAACGCAAGACCAGCTCCAATTGTAGAAGCAATACTTGCACCTGTTTTTGGTAAATCACGTTCATCTTTTTCAGCTTCTTTATTTTCACTTACAGTTGTTGTTGTTTCTTTTGTATTTTGATCATCTGTTGTAGTTTGTCCAGATCCAGTATTGTTTCCATCTTGCTTTGGTTCATTACCATTATTACCTTCTTCTGTTGGTGGTGTTGGGTTTTCTCCATTACCTGTTGGCGGTGTCGTTGGATTTTCTCCACCACCTGTTGGCGGTGTCGTCGGATTTTCTCCATCACCTTTCGGCGGTGTCGTTGGATTTCCTTCACCAGTTTCTTTATCATCATTCTTCTTCGTTATATCAATTGCATATTTAGCAAATTCATTTTCAGATGGTCCAACATATGAAATCTTTCCATCTGCCTTTATATACTTTTGTGCATTTGGTGAAGAATCAAATGTTGTATTTAATTTATCTGCAACAATCGGTTTAAACGTCCAATTTTTATCTGCTTCCGGATTAATAACTGGTGTTTCTTGCATATACTTCACAATAATTTGACGTGTTTCATCTTGTGATTGGTATACAACTTCCCCTTTACTTACACCCGGGAACGTCTGGCTACTTCCACGATAGTTATTTGTAGCGACGATGAACTCTTGCTCGTCAGCTACTGGCTTACCTTCATATGTCATATTTATAATACGATTCGTATTTGCATTTACAACTTTTCCATCTTTATCGTATTTCGCCGGTTGTGTTACATCAATTTCGTATTTTAAGCCATCTAAAATATCAAAGTTATATGTAGGATAGCCTATATTTACTAATGGCTGTTCTTCTGTTTTCTTTGGATCAATTTGATTAAACTGACCTGCAGACATTTCAAGCCATTCTTTCACTTGTGCCCCATTTACTTTTACAGCATATAACGTATTTGGATACACGTATAAATCTGCAACGTTTTTAATCGCTAACGTTCCAGCTGGAATATCAGTATAATATGTTGCACCGTTTCGGCCACCTGCTTTAAATGGTGCACCTGCAGATAAAACTGGAATTCCTTTATATTTGCTATACTGTCCATTTTCAGCAAATAACTTTTCTACATACCACTTTTGTGCATTTGTCACAAGTTGTACAGAAGGATCATCTTGTACTAATGAAAAATAACTATTAATTGGTGCTTTCGTTTCACCTACAGCTGTATTTACATAGTCGATTGTCGCTTGATGATCGTCTTTAATTTCATTAACTAAATTTTGATCAGATTCTACTAATGGTTTTCCTTTACTATCAGCAATCGGACGAAGTTGCGGCTTCGATTGCTCTTTTTGTACTTCCCATGTTCCGTTTACCTTTTTCAATTGCATATCAATAATACCTAAGTTACTACCAAAAACACCAGGCATTACAACTGGAACACCATTAAATACATCCTTCACTTCAGTATGTGAATGTCCCATTAATACTGCATCTACGCCAGGAACTTGCGTTGCTAAATGATATGATGCATTTTCCATTTTATTCACTTCTTTATATTCGCTCTTATCGACGCCTGAATGAGCCAATGCAACGATAATATCTGCACCCTCATCTTGCATTTTTTTCACCATTATTTTTGCTGTTGCGACGATGTCTTTCGCTTTTACTTTTCCTTCTAAGTTCGCTTTATCCCAGTTCATGATTTGTGGTGGAACAAATCCCATTACACCAATTTTCACTATTTGTTTTTGACCTGCTTCATCCACTACTTCTTTCTTTAAAATATGATATGGTTTAAAATAATTTTCATCGTTCTCTTCCTTATCATCATGGTCAACTTTATATACATTCGAGTTAATAACCGGGAAATCCGTTTTTTCAATCACCTTGTTTAAATAATCTAAACCGTAGTTAAATTCATGATTCCCAAGAGAGATGACGTCATACTTCATTAAATTCATTACACGATATAATGGATGTGTATAACTAGGATCCACAAGATTTTTCGGATCATTTATTTTATTCGCTACGTAATCCCCAAGCGGTGTCCCTTGTAATGCATCCCCATCATCAAATAGGACAGAGTTTTTCACTTCTTCACGTGCTTTATTAACGAGTGTTGCCGTTTGTACAAGACCTACTTTATTATCTGTTTTCGTTTGATAATAATCGTAATTCATTAAGTTAACGTGAATATCTGATGTTTCTAGAATTCGTAAGTTAACTGTACTCTCCCCAGTGTTATCATCTGCATGAGCTGTTGCTGGCATTACTTGCGGTGCCATTACACCAATCGCAAGAGTTGCTCCAGCTAGCATTTTTTTTGACTTTTTCACAAAAAATCCCCCTTATACAATTACCAGAAATAATGAAATGAATCCCTATCCGTCTCTAACCACATACCTTTTTTCTTCTATTAGAGACACAATTTTCATTTCACCCTGCGCTAACGAGTAGTCCCCTTAAACGCTCGATTGATGAAGACTAACAATTAATAGGAAATAAAGCTCCCACTAATTAAAATTTCACCTTATCTGACATTATCATATATAAAGTTCTTTCCTATCGTCAATATTTTTTGACAAACTTCAACAAATTTTCTGTAAAGTTATTATAAACTTTTCATAAACATATAATATGCCCTTACATTGCTAATACTGCTGAATATGATACAATTACCAATTACAAGGAGGATGAATTTATGAAAAAAGTCATCTTAACAATTGTTTGTCTCCTCCTTCTGATCATTTCTTATTCTTATTTTGAAAAGAACGACGAGACAAAACAAAATGAATCTGAAGAAAAAACAGAAAAAACATCTGCCCCAAATTGGATTGATAAGCAAACAAACGAATCTTTTTATCATCTTGTATTAGGTGATTCACTCGCTAAAGGATATGGATCGACACAAGGTGGATTTGCTGAATTAGCTTCTAAGCAAATAGAAGCACAAATTCATAAACCAATTACAGTAGAAAACCTTGGGGTAAACGGTCTTACAACAGATCGTCTCGCTAAAAAAGTTCAATCAGAAGATGTAAAGGAAAAAATTAGAGCAGCAAATATAATTACAATTAATATTGGAGGAAATAATTTATTTCGTTTAAATCGTGATGTTGGTGTTATAGATGGTATAAAAATGTTAAATAAAGAAAAAGCTCATTTTGAAGCGGATGTAAAAAATATTGTAAAGACAGTCCGAGATCAAAATCCGGATGCTTTACTCATTCTTTCTGAACTCTATAACCCGTTACAACTCGATGACTCCATCGCAAGTTATGCAGATATGTTTTTAGACGGCTGGAATGAATCCGTTTATTTCATTGCAAAAGTGAATCAACCATCTATCGTTTTGCCAATTCGTAAATTAATATCGAATGATAAAAAAGAATTGCTCTTTGACCAAGTACACCCAAATGATAAAGGCTATACGATTATTGCCGATTCATTTACAAAAAAAGTGTTGGCCTACAAATATTAAAATTCCCATGAAACAATTCTATTTTTATAACATGTCTTTTTTGTTACAATGATAGTGGAAGGGGGCCTTTATATGGAATCACGCGAGTGGGAACGTATTGTTGATCATCTTCTTTCGCTAGTGCCTCTTTTTTATCGCAAATTTATGCTTCCTGGAGAATTTTCTTCTCAAAGACATATGCCGCCATCACATACACAAGTATTACTGCTTTTGCATGAAAACGGCACATTAGCAGTTTCCGAAATCGGCAAGCGGCTAGCGATTTCACGGCCTAACATGACACCTCTATTAAACAAACTTATTCAAGAAGAACTAATAGAGCGTCATTATAGCGAAAAAGATCGACGGGTCATTTTAATTTCTCTAACAGCTGAAGGGAAATTATTAGTAAATCAGTATCAGCAATTCATTTTAGACAAACTAAAAGAAAATTTCCAAACATTATCTGAGGAAGAGCGCGAAAAGCTCATTCATTCTCTTCAAACCATTCAAAATTTAATTTTGAAAACAAACGTATAAAGCTGCTTCTAAATAGAAGCAGCTTTATGATTCGTAATAATTACCATAGTACACATTGGAATATGGCCATGTTGTTAAATATGGTTTTTTTTCCTGTGTAGGCTGTTGTTGTGGTAATTGTGGTATTTGCTGTAATTGTTGTTGCCGATATAATTCGTATTGTCTACTCGTATCATAAACCGGATAATAATTTACATATGGATATACTTGAGGTACGTAATAATAATACATTATCCTCTCCTCCTTTTTCTTAAACATATTCAAAGGAGAAAATGAATGTGACATTGTTTATAATTGTACAAGTGGTTCTCTCACTCGTTTCTTCCTTTTCTTCAAGCGTAACTTACGGTTCTTTTCGTATAAATAATGCACAACGAAATATGAAATGAGACCAAACACAACTCCTAAAATCGTCATTCCAATTAATACATACACTTCACTTTGTAATAAGCTCTTTAATATCGTAAAAATGTGACTTGAAAACAAGTCCGCTATCGTAAATGGTTCATGATGAATTTTCTGTACATGAAATGGATAAATCATTTTTCCTAGCGCATACGCAAGCGGAAATAAAAATACTGGGAGAAACGATATTTTCCCAATAATATTGCCAATAACTGCCGCAGGAAAAGATCCCTTTGCTAACCTGACGATTGGATAAAATATTACATATACGAGCGATGCCGTATAAATGACTAACATTTCTAAGCCGAATCCTATAGCAAACCCTAACGATACTTTCTTTGCGCCTTCTGGCGATCGAAGCAACTTATAATATTGAAACTTTAATATTCTCCATATCCGCTGAAAAAACGAATATGTTTTCTTAGTTGTTTTCACCCTCATCATCTCTTTAACTATATTTTTATATGTAGTATGTCCTTACACACTCTGAAAAACAAATTTAGTTTTCTCTTTTATTATAAATGATATCGAAATGGTTAACCAAATATACATCCGACATTTTAATATAAAAAAACCTCCCTTTTAGGAAGGCTCTTCTACATTTCTAAATAAACTCACTAATAATGCTTTTTGAGCATGCAATCGATTACCAGCTTGCTCAAAGACGATAGACTGTGGTCCATCTATAATTTCTCCTGTTACTTCTTCTTCACGATGGGCAGGTAAACAGTGTAAGAAACGATATGTTTGCTTCGCATGCTTAACAAGTTCTTTATTAATTTGGTAAGGTTGAAATAAAGAATATTTCGCTTCTTCTCCCTCTTGCCCCATGCTCATCCAAACGTCAGTATAAATGAAATCTGCTTCATTCACCGCTAATTCAGGATCATGCAAAACTTCAATTTCAGCTCCTGTTTCCTTGGCAATCGCTAACGCTTTTTTTACAATCTCTTCATTCGGTTCATATCCTACAGGCGTTGCAACAGTCATATGCATTCCGACTTTTGCACTCGCTAGCAACAATGAATGACATACATTATTTCCGTCACCTACGTAAGCCAATTTTATTCCTTTAAATGTATTTATTTCTTCATATATCGTCATGAGGTCTGCCAATGCTTGACAAGGATGATGATCATCCGTTAAACCGTTAATAACAGGAATACTCGATTCTTTTGCAAGCTCTTCTACATCCGCGTGTGAGAATGTACGTATCATGATCCCGTCAATATACTGCGATAATACTTTCGCAGTATCTGAAACGGTTTCTCCTCTTCCCATTTGCATCTCTTTCCCACTTAAAAACATACCATGTCCCCCGAGTTGTACCATTCCCGCTTCAAAAGATACACGAGTACGAGTTGAATGCTTATCAAAAATAAGCCCTAATATTTTGCCTTGTAATAAAGGCTCTTGCTTATTCTTTTTTAAATATATAGCGAACTCAATTAAAGAAATAATTTTTTCTTTCGTTAATTCTTCTAGTGTTAAAAGATCTTTCGTATTTAATTTCGGTACTTGTACAGTTGACATGAAACTTCCCCCTTATATGATTGATACGTTTTTTGTACAAACTACTTTTTTTATTATATATACTGCCTGTTCTAACTCTTCATTCGTGACAATGAGTGGCGGTAATAGTCTTATAACATTAGGGCCTGCTTGTAATACGAGAAGTCCTTCGTTTTCTAGTTGTTCTATAAAACTTGCAACTTCATGCTTACACTCAATCCCAATCATAAGCCCCTTACCACGTATATTTTGAATACATTCGACATGCTGTAATTCCTCTTGCAACTTCTCTAATACGTACTCGCCTTTTTCTTGTACTTCTTTTAAAAACGATGGTTTTTTACTCACTTGCAATACTTCTTTCGCTGCAGCCATCGCGATGTAATTCCCGCCAAAAGTTGAACCGTGTGATCCTGCAGTAAACGACGTTCCGAGCTCTTTCCCGCCAATCATCGCTCCGACAGGAATCCCATTCCCAAGTGCCTTTGCAACGGTAACGATATCAGGCTCTATTCCCACTTGTTCATAAGCGAATAGTGTTCCAGTTCTTCCTATCCCCGTTTGTACTTCGTCTATAATAAATAAGGAACCGAACTTATTACATAATGTTTCAATCTCTTTCAAAAAAGATAGATCAGCAGGTATTACTCCTCCCTCTCCTTGAACAACTTCTACCATTACCGCCGCAACTTCTTCATTCATTACTTCCTCTAATGCTTTAATATCGTTAAAAGGGATATGTAAAAAAGATGGAAGTAATGGACCAAATCCTTCTTTCACCTTATCTTGGCCCGTTGCACTCATCGTTCCCAATGTTCTACCGTGAAAAGACTGCTGGCATGTTACGACGAGAGATTTTCCAGTATGCTTACGTGCTAACTTTAAAGCTGCTTCATTTGCCTCTGCCCCACTATTACAGAAAAACACATAATCTAATGCTCTATTTTCTGTTAATAATGACGCAACTTCTTCTTGTAAGCTGTTTGTAAACAGGTTAGATATATGCCATATATCATCAAGTTGCTCTTGTACACCTTTGAGAACAGTAGAGTGACAATGTCCTAAATTACATACGCCAATTCCTGCTGTAAAATCTAAATATTGCTTACCTTTATTATCAATAACTTTCGTTCCAGTTCCCTTTACAAACTCAATAGTTCTTCTGCCATACGTTTGAAAAAGATGACTCGTCATGCAATACTCACACCTTTCGTTACCGTCGTTCCAATAAACTCTCCCGTAACCTCAGTAAAATCTTTTGTACCATTCACAATACTTATCTTTTGCACTCCCATTTTTAATGATGCTAGTGCCGCCTGTACTTTCGGAATCATCCCACCTGTAATAACACCTGTTTCTATAAAAGTTGCAATTTCAGATTCATCCGTTTCCTTTACCAAATTCCCTTCATGTAATATTCCATCTACATCCGTAATAAAAATAAGCTCTTTTGCCCCTAACGCGGCCGCAATCCCAGCTGCAGCATTGTCCGCATTTATGTTATAAATTTCATTACCATTTACCCCGATTGGAGCAATAACAGGAATATACCCCATATTTATTAATCCTTTTAATAAGGCTGTTTCTACATAACTTACTTCTCCCACATATCCTATCTCCTCGCTGACAGGTTGAACTTGAAGTAAATTACCGTCACACCCCGAACAACCTACAGCAAGTAAATTATGCTTTTGTAAATTCATTACGAGTTTTTTATTCGTACTTCCGCATAGCACCATTTGAACAACATCCATAACTTCTTTTGGTGTTACGCGTAATCCATCTCTTTTTTCTACGTTGATGTTACAATCTTTTAATTTGGCATCAATTTCTGGCCCACCACCATGAACAATCACTACTTTATACTTCTGTTGCAATTTCTTTATACAATCAAAAAACACAGCATTTAATTGATTCAACATACTACCGCCGCATTTCACTACAATATAATCGCTCATCTTCTCTCTCCTTATGTACGATAACAAGCATTTATTTTCACATATTCATAGCTTAAGTCACAGCCCCAAGCTGATCCTGTCTCTTCACCTAAGTGTAAGTACACATTAATGACTATTTCATCTTCTTGTAATCTCTCTTTCATTTCTTCTTCAGAAAATATTTGAGGCTCACTATTTTTTAATACCGATATAGATTGAAGAGTAATGTCAATTGTGTTCGGATTAATAGCTACTTCACTTTGTCCAATACTGCTAATAATTCGCCCCCAGTTTGGGTCTTCACCATGTATTGCTGTTTTCACAAGACTCGAACCGACTATTTGCTTTGCAATTTTTTTTGCCTCTTCATTCGTTTGAGCTCCTAGCACATTTACTTCTATTAACTTCTTAGCTCCTTCACCATCTTGCGCAATTTTTTTCGCTAAATCTTCACATACCTTCTGTAAAGCACATACGAAAGTTTCCCAATCTGTATGTTCCATATTTATCGGTCTTGTTTCTGATAATCCACTTGCCATAACGATGACCATATCATTCGTAGAAGTATCTCCATCTACCGTAATTTGATTAAATGTATGATTCGTAATTTGGGATAACACTGTTTGCAATACGTCATGCTCTATATGAGCATTTGTCGTAATAAAACTAAGCATCGTTGCCATATTCGGATGAATCATCCCTGAACCTTTTGCAACACCCGCAATCGCCACTTTCTTCCCATCAATAATCATTTCATAGCAAGTTTCTTTCGTTATAAGATCCGTCGTTAAAATTGCTTCAGAAAAACAATATGCTTCACTTTCTTCCTTCGTTGGTATAAGAGTTGCAACTCCCTTTCGGATTATATCCATCGGCAGTGGAACACCAATTACACCTGTTGAAGCTACTGCAACGTAATTTTCTTTCATCCCAAAATGTTCCGCCCCTAATGCGCGCATCTCGTATGCGTCTTGTAATCCTTTCATTCCAGTACAAGCATTTGCATTTCCACTATTGACGATAATAGCTTGTAATTTCCCTTCTGCCGTTATACTATCCTTCGTTACTTGCAAAGGAGCTGCTTGTATTTGATTCGTTGTATACACAGCGGCACATGATGCTGGTACATCACAAACGATGGCACCTAAATCCTTTTTCTCCTTTTTTAAACCATTTGCAGTACCAATTGCCGAAAAGCCTTTCGGCGTTACAATTGAACCATTTTCTAATTTTGTAATAGACGCTACTTTAATCATCATGTCCCCCCTTATAGATAAAGCGGCATATGTTGTAAACCTGTTGTCTCTTCTAGTCCCGCTATTATGTTTGCATTTTGAATCGCTTGCCCAGCCGCGCCTTTCATCATATTGTCTATAACAGAAACGACCGTAACTCTTTCAGCTCTTTCATCGTAAGCTATGCCAATATCACAATAATTTGAGCCTCTCACTTCTTTTGGACTTGGAAATTTCCCTTGCGTACAAATTCGGATGAAAGGCGATTGTTCATACGTTTCTTCATACAATTTTTGAAGTTGCTTTATTTCCATCTTTTGTTTTACTTTTGCATAAAGTGT
The DNA here is from genome assembly GCF_057809515.1 of Bacillus sp. FG16. Classification (NCBI taxonomy): domain Bacteria; kingdom Bacillati; phylum Bacillota; class Bacilli; order Caryophanales; family Bacillaceae; genus Bacillus; species Bacillus sp. FG16. The sequence continues at coordinate 96,420 of NZ_JBMDKC010000001.1, read as the reverse complement.
AATCATGATTCCTCGTGATATCGGTATTAAATGTGTGCTAAATGTAATTGGCTGTGATTCACTATTCCATTCTGTAAGCATTTGCTCAATCTCTGGAACGTGCTGATGCTCATTCACTTTATAAATGTGCAAGTTATCATATAGCTCAGGAAAATGAGTCATTGTTGTTGGTGTTTTACCTGCTCCTGATACCCCTGATTTCGCATCAATAATAATCGAATCTTCTTCAATCATGCCGCTACGTACTAACGGCGCTATCGCTAGCAATGTGGCTGTAGCAAAACATCCTGGGTTTGCAATTAAATTTGCCTTTTGAATCCCAGTCCTTTTCCATTCACTTAACCCATACACTGCTTTTCTAAGAATTTCTTCTTTCGCTGCTGGCCTTTTATACCACAGTTCATATGACGAAGGATCTATCATACGAAAGTCTCCAGATAGGTCAATTACTTTTAAACCTTCTGCTAATAACTTGGGAGTTAACTCCGCCGATGCTCCTGCTGGGGTTGCTAGAAATACGAATTCTGCTTCTTTTCCTATCGTCTCCACATCAATTTCTTGTAACGTATGAAAAAGGACATTTCGAAGATGCGGATATACATTTGTTATACACTCACCAACTTGTGAAAAAGAATGGAGAGATGCTATCGAAAAATATGGATGTTGTGCTAATAAACGAATTAACTCAATGCCCCCATATCCAGTGGCTCCAATAATTGCGACTTTCATAAGTTCCTCCTCATATCGATTCTTTAAATTAAGTATGATTATAATATTGTATATTTATAGAGTCAATTAAATATTTATAAATTTTTAAATCTAAAAAAACTTAATTTTATTAGAAAAATAATATACTCAACCGAATTTTTATACAAAAATAGTGCATAGTAGTTTTTTTATTTCACTTCAAGTACAATAAAACAATACATACGTACATACAGGCGGGGAAAAATATGAACGAAAAATTAATTGAGAAAATGATTATAAAAAGTTTTCAACAATATCAATGCAGTCCAATATCAAAAGAAGATCAGGAAATGCTAGTGAAACATATTCAAACGGTGACTCATTCAAATATTGAAATTGATTTATACGAGGAAATTGAGGATATTGTTTATGATTATGTAACTGGAAAACAATAAAAAATAGGAGATTTCCATATGGAAATCTCCTATTTTTTACTTAATGATTTACCTGCTACACGTTCAAATAAACCTGGGAATAAAGCATAAAGTTTCGGGCCAATTCCCATCCACTTCGGTAAGTTTACTTCACGTTTTTTCGTGTGCATCGACTTTACGATTTGTTCTGCTACGTATGTTGGTTTTAACATGTAACGTCCCATATTCTTTACATATGTACCAGATTGATCCGCTATTTCAAAAAAGTTTGTATCTATCGGACCTGGATTAATTGCTGTAACATAAATATCTGTATTGGCTAATTCCATGCGTAAACTATTCGTAAATCCTAATACGGCATGTTTCGTTGCTGCATAAGCACTCGATTTCGGAGTTGCAATTTTTCCAGCAAGTGAAGCAATATTAATAATATGTCCTTCATTCTTGTTTACCATATAAGGTAGTACCTCTTTCGTACATGCTACTAATCCAAATACATTTACTTGGAACATATCTTTTACTTCACCCATTGACGCATCTTCAAACGTTTTAAAAATACCAAATCCCGCATTGTTTACTAATATATCAATACGTCCCACTTCTTGTAATACCTTTGAAAAAACAGACTGTACTTCCATCTCTTCACTTACATCTAATACATAATAATAGCAAGGCGTATTATAAGTTTCTTTAATTTTGTCTACTAACGCTTGTAGTTTCTCTTCTGTTCGAGCCATTAATACTGGAGTCGCTCCCTGTGCTGCAACTTGCATTGCAACTTGCTCACCAATCCCACTAGAAGCACCTGTAATGACGATTACTTTATTTTGTAAACGTCCTGTCATTGCTGTCACCTACTTTGCATAATAAATCAATTGTTGCGATGACTCATCAATCATCACTTGTTGATTATATGCTAAATAGTCCAATTGTCCAACCGTTTCTGAAATAGTAAGTGGTAATTGTTCTTTATATAATACTGGAAATAATTTTACACATACTTCAAATGCTGTCATTGGTTTTTCCTTTAATAACTCAAGCACTTTAAAAGCACGTGTTTCTTGCTTTTGTAATCTCGTTTCAATAAGTTGTTTCACATTTAGAACATCTTCCCCATGCCCTGATAAAATGCGTGAAATATTCATTTCGCTTAAACGCTGTAATGTTTGATTATATTGTAGTAATGGGCGTGCCCGTTCTGTTTGCCCTTCATATGGTGGTTCTAGTATTGGATTCGAAGAAATATGACTAATGAGAGCATCTCCACCAATTAATATTCCATCAGATTCTCTATATAAAGAAATATGAGTAGAAGCATGACCTGGTGTTTCAAGCACTGTAAATCCAGGCAAAGAATTAATACGATCTCCTTCTCTCACAGTATGCGTTAACGATCTATTACAAGAATATTTAAGTGTCCTCGTCGTCAATAACGACTCGTCTTTCAAAAATGCTACTGGCACACCAAACTGTAAGGCCGTCTCTCTAAAAAATTCATGATACCGCTTTAAAAACTCTGGATTTTGTGTGATCCAAGGCTCATTCCAAGGATGTCCAATAATATTCGTCTTCTCAGAAAATATATTTAAAAGTCCACAATGATCTGCATGATGATGCGTAATGACTACTGTTTCAATATCTTCTATCGTATGTCCTAATGCACCTAATTGACTTTCTAACGCATTTCTTGCCTCTTCTGTATTCGTCCCTGTATCAATTAATGTTAATGTCTCCCCCTCAACTAAAAACACATTCACAGTTTCTACTGCAAATGGTACAGGAATCTCCATTCGGTGAATCGCCGTCATGCTTAGCCCCCCTGTCTCTTTCCGGTTCAAAAATGAATACTTCTTCAGTTTACAACTTCTATATATATTTGTCATTATTTTCAGATAAAAAGAGGTGTTTCCTATAAAAAAACGAATGTATGTACATTTATAAGAATTTCTAACCAAAATTAAAGGAGGAACATCATGTCTATTCAAAACATTTCCTTTCTCGGTGCAGGCTCTATTGCTGAAGCTATTATTGGTGGCTTGTTACATGCAAATGTTGTTAAAGGTGAACAAATTACTGTAAGTAATCGTTCTAACGAGACAAGATTACAAGAGCTACATAAAAAATACGGTGTCAAAGGTACTCATAATAAAAAAGAATTACTTACTGATGCAAATATTCTTTTTCTAGCAATGAAACCAAAGGATGTTGCAGAGGCGCTTACCCCTTTTAAAGAATACATAAATAATAACGTGCTTATTATTTCATTACTAGCAGGTGTTTCTACTCACTCAATTAGAAAACTACTTCAAAAAGACGTTCCAATTATTCGTGCAATGCCAAATACATCCGCAACCATTTTAAAATCAGCTACCGCTATCTCCCCTTCGAAACATGCAACAGCGGAACATATTCGCACTGCAACATCTTTATTTGAAACAATTGGTCTCGTCTCTGTTGTAGAGGAAGAAGATATGCATGCTGTCACTGCATTATCCGGAAGTGGACCTGCTTATATTTATTACGTAGTGGAAGCTATGGAAGAAGCTGCAAAAAAAATTGGTTTAAAAGAAGATATTGCAAAATCACTTATTCTTCAAACGATGATTGGTGCTGCTGAAATGCTAAAAGCAAGTGACAAACACCCTTCTATTTTGCGAAAGGAAATTACTTCTCCTGGCGGAACTACCGAAGCAGGTATTGAAGTATTACAAGAACATAAATTTCAACAAGCACTTATTTCTTGTATTACACAGGCAACGGAACGATCACATAATCTTGGAAAAACATTAGAACAACTAACAAAAGAAAAATAGAAAAAGGAGCTCAAGTTTATTTGAGCTCCTTTTTCTATAATTACACTTAGTTATTGTTCTTCCCAAAAATCTCTTCTTGCAGGCGACGACCAGTCGGCGTTGCTGCAAGTCCACCTTCCGCTGTTTCACGAAGTGCTACTGGCATCGTTTGTCCGATTCTAAACATTGCCTCAATTACTTCATCACATGGAATTGTACTCGTTACACCAGCTAATGCTAAATCTGCTGAAATCATCGCATTTGCAGCTCCTGCTGCATTACGTTTTACACAAGGTACTTCTACAAGTCCTGCAACAGGATCACACACTAAACCAAGCATGTTCTTTAATGAAATTGCCATCGCTGTAGCTGCTTGATCTTGTGTTCCACCAGCCATCTCAACTGCAGCTGCAGCCGCCATTCCACTTGCTGAACCAACTTCAGCTTGGCATCCTCCTGCCGCACCAGAAATACAAGCGTTATTCGCAACAACCATACCGAAAGCTCCTGCTGTAAATAAGAATTCAATCATTTCTTCACGTGTAGGCTGCAATTTTTCTCTTAGCGCAAATAGTACACCTGGCACTGTTCCAGCAGACCCTGCTGTTGGTGTTGCACAAATAATTCCCATCGCTGCGTTTACTTCATTTGTTGCAACAGCTTTGCTTACTGCATCCAAAATCGTATCTCCAGATAAGCCTTTTCCACTCTTCATATACGCTTGAACTTTTACAGCATCTCCACCAGTTAAACCAGTTGGTGATTTCACGCCGCGAATACCACGTTCTACTGCTTGTTCCATCACGACTAAGTTCTTTTCCATACCAGCAATTACTTCTTCACGTGAAATACTTCTTGTTTCCATTTCACATTGAATCATAATTTCTGCGATTTTTACATTTTGTTCTTTAGCTTGCGCCACTAGTTCCGCTGCGTTCCGAAACATGGTGTGTCCCCCCTGCAATTAATCCATAATAGTTACTTGACAAATATTTTGTTGCGCTTTTATTTCTTCAATTACTTCATCTGCTAATAATTCATCTGTTTCAATAACCATAAGCGCTCTTCTTCCTTTTTCTTTACGAGAAACACTCATTGTACTAATGTTAATCTCGTTTGTAGCAAGGATTGAAGCTACTGCTGCAATAGCACCAAAGCGATCGTTATTTACAATAAGTAGTGCTGGACTTGTGCCTGATAATTGAAGATCGAATCCGTTTAATTCTACAACTTCAATTTTACCGCCACCAATTGAGCAAGCAACCACTTCAATTTCTTCTTCACCTTTATACAAACGAATTTTCGCTGTATTTGGGTGAGGTGCATTGGCATCTTCTTCAATGAATTCCACTTCAATTCCGCGCTCTTTTGCTATTTCTAGCGCCTCTGGAATACGTAAGTCATCTGTTTCAAATCCTAATATTCCACCGATTAGTGCTACATCCGTACCATGCCCTCGATACGTCTTTGCAAATGATCCATATAACGAAATGCTTACTCTTTCTGGTTCATGACGAAACAGCTGGCGAGCAACTTGCCCCATTCTTGCCGCGCCTGCTGTATGTGAACTTGATGGTCCAATCATAACTGGACCGATAATATCAAATACTGAGCGATACTTCATCATAACTCCCCCTAAACCTCTATGCAAAAATTTATTCTACTATTCTATTAACCTGCTACATCTGTCGCTTTTCCAGTTGTACCACGAATTTGTTCTGCTGTATGAATTGGATAATTTTCAAATAAAAGTAATCCAATATAACCTGAAATAATACCAGTTATAATAATACATAAGAATCTTAGCATTATTTTCATTAAAAAATGATATAAGATAATCCACAATAAAGTCTGGTAGCAATCCAAAGTTTAACACAGAAGCCATTGCAAGGATAGCATAAACAAGCGATATCTTTCCTATTATAATTCTCATGTTACTCTCTCATGGTTTAGTCAACTTCACTTGTTACGATAATAACTAAAAAGCATGTGACTTATCATAAATTATAATCTGCCCTCATTATAGCTTGTTTTTTATAAAACGCTTACTTTTGTTGAATTTTAAAAGTTCTGAATAAAAGTCCATTCCTGCTATTTGTATCACTTGTATGTCATCTGACTTATATAACAGTTTTTCTAAATAATCATTATTTCGTATTTTTATCGTATATATTCAAACCATTCTAATTTTCTGTATCATCCAAGTATAAATATAAAATAATAACAGTTTTATTTTTAAATTTTTTTAGACATAAAAAAATGGTAACCTATCGTTACCATTTTTTACAAAATTATTATTTTTCTACTGGGAATGATTTCAAATCTGTCGCTATTTCTGTATTAGAAAACAACTCTCTTGCCTCTTTCAATAATTCCTTATATGTATCTCCTTGATAGCGAGAACTAATGTGAGTTAAGATTAATCGCTTCGCATTTGCCTGAAGTGCAATGCTCGCAGCTTGCTTAGATGTGGAATGAAAATAATCATGCGCTTGTTGCTCATCTTCTGCTGCGAAAGTCGCTTCATGGACAAGTACATCTGCATCTTGCGCAAGCTCCCTACTCGCTTCGCAATATCGCGTATCACCTAAGATAGTAATAATTCTTCCTTTTTGAGGTGGGCCGATAAACTCATTTCCATTTAATATCGTGCCACCCTCTAATTCAACTACTTCTCCATCCTTTAAACGTTTAAAGATTGGACCTGGTTTCACACCCATCTCAAGCAACTTATCAACTAAAAGAGCACCTTGTATATCTTTCTCTACAATACGATATCCAAAACATTCTATACCGTGTGACAATCTTTTCGTTTCTACATAAAATTCATTATCTTCAAATACGGTACCTTCTTCTGTTATCTCCACAACTTCAAGTGGATATTTCACATGTGTCGTACTTACCGATAATGCCACTTCAATAAATTGTTTAATTCCTTTCGGTCCATACACCGTTAAAGGCGTAGTTCCTCCTTGAAATGAACGGCTACCTAATAAACCAGGCAATCCAAAAATATGATCGCCATGTAAATGCGTAATAAATATTTTTTCAATGCGGCGCGGACGTACAGATGTATGTAATATTTGATGTTGCGTGGCCTCGCCACAATCAAATAACCAAGTTTGTCCTCGTTCTTCTAACAATTGTAAAGCAATTGCTGAAACGTTCCTTCCTTTTGAAGGAACACCTGCACCAGTTCCTAAAAATACAAATTCCACTTTCTTTCCTCCAGCTCTAAATATACTCTATCTCTCATCTTACGGAATGTTATTTCAAATGGCAAATTGAATTTACATAACCAATCATCTAGACAACTATATAACACGAACATTATACTTAAAAAATTTAGCAATCGTTCGTGTTTTGTGTTAAAATGATTATACTACATTTTAAGGGAGCGTTTTATTATGAAAGAAGTATTTCGTTTACAAACTGATTTTTCATCTTCATTTGATCGCTGGGTAAGTTCTTTCGTGTCTGATCACCCAGCACAATTAGAATGGACAACTTTAAAGGAATTAATCCATGAATATACAACATCACATACAAATGATACGTTACCAGCATATATTTCTTCAGCTTTAACATATTACGCCCAACGCGTTTCAACTACAAACAGTTCAGAGATTGTTATTTTTGAAAACCCTACAATCTCGTAATCTATAATAAAAAAGCACTGGTTACAGTGCTTTTTTTATTTATACTTATTTAGCAAATGATTATATTCCGTCCAAAAGTCTGTATACATACTTTGATCAAACTCATCTAAAATTACCTTTTCACTTGATTTATTGAATAATTCTTTTGCTTGTAGCGCAAAAGAAACAATTTGTTTTCTATATTCATTTTCATTTACTTCTATATGAAGCCCTTCATAGTATATAGCCTCTTGATCAGTAGAAATAACTTTGACAAAATCCTTTAAAACCACATTTTCACCTATATGGTTTATAGTCCAATGAATTGAAATTGGGCATCCTAACATGAGCATAGTGCCACATCCGTGCAAAATAAGCCCCTCTTCATTTTCAATATCACAAATATATTCTTTATCTAAAGTTCGTAACAGAGCTAAAGCTGATTCACTTATTCCCCATTCCTCATCCATACCTGTCTACGTAATAATCGTTCCAGCCACATTTAAATAAAGGGAAACTTTAATCAGTGGGGGGCACCGTCCCCACTGATTATTAGTTGAACCAATCGGGCTTTTACGGGCAGTTTGATCTCTCCCACCTAACTCCTTTGCTCTAGCCGAATTTTGAGGTGGGAGTCTTACTGCCCGTTAATGCGGGATATATTTCTCCATGAGAACATAAATCTTCCTGCTCATTAAACAACCACTTTTGATTCTCAATATTTATAATAAAATTTTGTGGTACCATTACAAATTCCCCTCTTATAAAAATATTTATTTTCCACATTATTTATAATTAATATCATGCATTTCATCCCATATATCTATTATAAATCCATTTAATATTTTAAAAACACAGATAAAAAAGATATTGACACTACGATTTTACAGTGCTAACATTCAACATGTAATTGAATATGGTCTCTGTTAGGTGAGGCTCCTGTATAGAGAAACGCTGCTGCCCAAAAATGTCGAGAGACGCCAATGGGTCAACAGGAAAGGTCGGAATGAAGGCCTTTCTTAACGTAGCTGGTTTCAGTACCTATGCTATACAGTGCTAAAACTCAACGAGGGAGAGGTGCATATATTTTGTCACACACAAAAACTGTTTTTATTTATGTCTACTAGCAGTCTTTGTTGTGGACTCTTTTAACTGCGAATTCAGACCTTTACTCGTTTTGAGTAAAGGTCTTTTTACGTATCTATGCACCTTACTATGAAACAAACATAGCATATTCAGAAACTACTAAATTGTACGGAGGTGAGGAACAGTTGGCAATTGATGATTCGGCCCAGATACCCATACGTTTTACATTCATATTTCATCATGTAGGTAGGAAAGAAACTGTTCCTCACCATTTCAAATAGTTAGGTAACAGATTGTTTCCTCCTTCATGACAGAGGAGGAACTACCAATGTTTAATTTACAAAGACAAGAAACAAAGCATGCTTATGAGCAAAATAGCATGCAAACAAATAACGAATTATTAGTGGAGGTTGCAACACAAGATGTAATCTCTGCGTTAAAACTTCTAGAAACAACACAAGATGGATTATCTAAACAAGAAGCGTCTCGTAGACTTTCTTTATACGGTCCGAACGAAATAGCTCATAATAAAATGGCGCCGTGGTACATTCAATTTCTTTCGGCATTTAAAAATCCATTTATTTTCGTTTTATTAGCTCTTGGAGCACTCTCCTTTTTCACAGATGACATACAAGGAACAATTGTCGTATCTGCAATGGTACTACTTAGTGCAACGATTCGGTTTTCCCAAGAATTTCGTTCTCAAAAAGCTGCCGATAAGTTAAAAGCTATGGTTCGAACAACTGCGAGTGTATTTAGAATAAATGGATTTGTACATGAAATAAAAAATGTAACGAATTTAAATCGAAATTACACAACAGAAATTCCAATTGAGGAACTTGTACCTGGCGATATTATTTCCCTTTCAGCAGGTGATATCGTTCCCGCTGATGCGCGTATTGTATCCGCTAAAGATTTATTTGTTAATCAATCTTCCTTAACAGGGGAAGCACTTCCTGTAGAAAAATACGAACACTGCTACCATACAGAAAATAAGCATATCTTACCGAAAAACATGAAAAAAAATTACAATCCACTCGATATGGAAAACCTTTGTTTCATGGGAACAAATATTGTAAGTGGTAGCGCAAAAGCTGTTGTCATCTCAACAAGTACTGATACGTATTTCGGCTCTTTAGCAAATAAGGTAATCGGAAAGCGTGTAGAAACAAGCTTTGATAAAGGTGTAAACAAAGTAAGCTGGCTCTTAATTACATTCATGCTTATTATGGCGCCTATTGTCCTTCTCATTAATGGATTCACAAAAGGAGATTGGCAAGAAGCTTTCTTCTTCGCTATTGCAGTTGCTGTTGGTCTTACACCAGAAATGTTACCAATGATTGTAACTGCTAATTTAGCTAAAGGTGCCGTTAACATGTCTAAACAAAAAGTAATTGTAAAACAACTAAATTCTATTCAAAACTTAGGTGCTATGAACATTCTTTGTACAGATAAAACCGGAACTTTAACAGAAGATAAAGTTGTCCTTGTTCGTCACTTAGATCCTAGTGGAAATGAATGTAATCGCGTCTTGCAATTTGCCTATTTAAATAGTTTCTATCAAACTGGATTGAAAAACTTAATAGATAAAGCTGTTATTAAGCATACAGAGGAAAACAATACATTTGATCCATCAGCTTTTCAAAAGCTAGATGAAATTCCATTCGATTTCGCCCGCCGGCGTATGTCAGTCATCGTAAAGGATAGTTCAGGTGAACATACAATGGTTTGTAAAGGTGCCGTAGAAGAAATTTTATCAATTTGTAACTACACTGAAGTGGATAAAAAAATAGTTACACTCACTGAGGAGACACGCTCAAATGTCAAAAAACTAAGCGAGACATTGAATAGTGAAGGTATGCGGGTTATTGCTGTGGCTTATAAAAAAGATAGAAAAATAAATGATAAAGAGTACGCAGTAAAAGACGAAACTGATATGATTCTCGCTGGATATATCGGCTTTTTAGATCCACCGAAACCATCTGCAGCAGCTGCAATTCAAGCATTACAAAAGCATGGTGTACAAGTGAAAATTTTAACTGGCGATAACGAAATTGTTACAAGAAAGGTTTGTAAAGAAGTTGGATTAAATATCGGCGAACCCATCCTCGGTTACGAGATTGATTCTTTACCAGATAAAGCATTAGCAAAACTTGCTGAAGAAACGACTGTATTTGCGAAGCTAAATCCAATGCAAAAATCTCGCATTATACGCGCACTACAAGGAAATGGACACACTGTAGGTTATATGGGAGATGGCATTAACGATGCTGTAGCATTACGTGAAGCTGATGTCGGAATATCCGTTGATACTGCTACTGATATTGCAAAAGAAGCTTCCGATATTATTCTACTCGAAAAAAGTTTAACTATATTAGAAGCCGGGATTTTAGAAGGGCGTACTACATTCGGAAATATTTTAAAATATATTAAGATGACAGCTAGCTCTAACTTCGGTAATGTGTTTAGCGTGTTAGTAGCAAGTGCTTTCATTCCCTTTTTACCGATGCTTGCCATTCATCTTTTAATTCAAAACTTACTTTATGATATTTCACAACTTTCTATTCCATGGGACAAAATGGATAAAGAGTTTCTAGAAAAGCCACGAAAATGGGATACTGCAAACTTACGAAACTTCATTATTTGTATCGGCCCAATTAGTTCTATATTTGATATTATCACATACGTAGTCATGTGGAATGTATTTGGCGCAAATACACCGAGCGAACAATCATTATTCCAGTCCGGTTGGTTTGTCGTTGGATTGTTAACACAAACTTTAATTGTTCACATGATAAGAACACAGAAGATTCCATTTATTCAAAGCGCTGCATCAACACCAGTCGTTTTATTAACTGCTCTTATTATGGCAATCGGGATTTATATTCCATTCTCACCACTTGGTGCAGCCGTTGGTTTACAAGCATTGCCACTTAGCTACTTCCCTTGGTTAGTAGGAATACTATTAGGCTACGCTGTCTTAACACAATTCCTGAAAAAGCTTTATATTAAAAAGTTTCATAGCTGGTTGTAAAAATAAGAATGAGTGGGTATCCCCCGCTCATTCTAAAAAACATAACAGATACTTATATATGGAGGTGACCATGATGGTATGGTACGACATTGTATTCAGATTAGTTATCGCAATTATTGTAGGTGCTTGCATCGGAATGGAAAGGCAATGGAGACACCGAATGGCCGGGCTGAGGACAAATGCTCTCGTATCACTTGGTGCCTGTATATTTGTTTTATTATCCGTCATGCTTGATCATGATGCTAGCCCATCCCGCATTGCTGCTCAAGTTGTTAGTGGTATTGGTTTTTTAGGGGGTGGCGTTATTATCCGCGATGGTTTTAGTATTAGAGGGCTAAATACGGCAGCTACTTTATGGTGTGCAGCTGCTGTCGGTACTCTTACAGGCGCCGGTTTCCTCGTTGCAGCTATATTAGGTGCAGCCGGCGTGTTACTAGCAAATATACTTCTTCGCCCAATTGCTCTTTTTATGAATAAAAAATCAAAAGAAGAATCACCTGAACAAACGAACTACTTACTTTCCCTTACTTGTTCAGAAGAAAATGAAGCACATATTCGTTTTTTACTTATGCATATGGTAAGTACAGAAGGGCTCAGTTTAAAAGAGTTGTATAGTGAAGATGTAGATTCTAATCAAAAAGTTTGTATACAGGCTACATTACATTGCAAGACAAATGCAGCTATCTTAATTGAAAAAATAGTAAGTAGAATGCTATTAGAATCTGGCGTTACTGGAGCTGGATGGAAGACTTCTTTAGATTTAGAAGCGAGTTAAATAGGAAAGGTGTCATGATATTTACTACTTCATGACACCTTCTACATAAACTTATTTTCTAACTTTTGTTGAAACGACTTCTCTTGCTTGCGTAGTAGTTGACTACCTCGTTGTAAAAGCGGGGTTCCATACTTATCATTAATTTGATCAATGACAGCAAGTAGCGGTTCTTTTTTTGCATCCTCTTCAAATGAAAACAAATCTAATTGTTTCACCGATTCTGTCTTCCACTCTATTTCAGTAGCTGTAACACCTAGTAAACGCACGGAATCACCATCCCAATGTTGCTTCCATAAACGGGATGCTGCTTGAAAAATATCGCGTTCTTCCCAAATCGCATTTTTCAATTGCTTACTCCGTGTTACTGTTCGCCTATCATGGTATTTAATCATAATTTGAATATTATAGCTGACAAGGGTTCGCTTTTGTAACCTTTTACTCACTGACTTTGATAAACGTTCTAACATATCAAGTAATTCTTTCTCTTCATCCATATCCTTTGAAAAAGTCATCGAGTTACCGACGCTTTTATGCTGTCCCATTTGACTCGGATCCACTTCCCTATCATCCATACCTTTTGCACGCCTTTGCAAATCAACACCGTGCTTGCCAATTTTAGCGCGAATGATATGCTCGTCTCCCTTTGCCAACTGTTCAATTGTCTGTATATGAATATCATTTAATTTTTCAGCTGTTTTCTCACCAATTCCATGCATTGCTCTAACTGGACGTGGCCAAATCAGTTCTGGAATATCGCGTTTTCGAAGCACGGTAATACCAAGTGGTTTTTTCATATCTGAAGCGGTCTTTGCTAGAAATAGATTTGGAGCAATTCCGATACTACACGGTAGCTGCAACTCTGTTAATAGTGCCTGTTGAATCATCTTTGCTATTTCAAGAGGCGAACCAAGTGCGTAGCAATCTGTAATATCTAAATATCCTTCATCTATTGAGACTGGTTGTATCTTTTCTGTAAAACGAGAAAGGACTTGAAACATTTGAAATGAAGCTTCGCGATATAATGTGAAATTAGGACGCCTTACAACTAATTGCGGGCATAACCTTTTCGCTTCCCAAAGGGGCATCGTCGTACGTATTCCGTATTCTCTCGCCTCATAACTACATGTTATAATAATTCCTTTTCTCTCTTTTTCATTTCCAGCAACCGCTAATGGCTTTCCTTGTAATGATGGATCATGAGCAATTTCAACAGATGCGAAAAAGCAATTCATATCTACATGCAAAATTACACGACCATTTTTCGGATACATTTCTCGCATAGTACTCACCCCCCTAATCAGAACATTCGTTCTTTCATTATATCAAATTTTGCACAATAGTTATAATAATTACTTGTTCTTTTTTATAATCCATATAAAGAGGATACACATGTGAAAGAGGCTGATTATGATGAAATTAACTATATGTTCCTTGTAGTTATATTAATCATCATAATTAATTATTTACTCCTTCCAATTTTCAACATGAATACGTTTGGATTTTTCTCTCGTCTAATATTATATACTGCCATGATTTTTCTTGTATTGGCTTATACGCCTTATAAAAATAATCGAATCAAAATAAAAAGCGTGTAAATCACAATTGATTTACACGCTTTTTCTATTCTATTACTTCGCTACTTCTTCAATAATTGCAACAACTAATTCTGCTGTTTTTGCTAACTCTTCAACAGGAATCTTCTCGTTTGTTGTATGAATTTCTTCATAACCAACTGCCAAGTTAACTGTTGGGATACCGTGTCCTGCAATTACGTTTGCATCACTTCCGCCACCACTTTGGTGAAGAGAAGGTGTACGACCAATTTTTTCAGCTGCACGTTTCGCAACTTCTACAACGTGATCGCCATCTGCAAATTTAAATCCTGGGTACATAACGTTTACTTCAACGTCTGCATGACCACCCATTTCTTTTGCAGTTGTTTCAAATGCTTCTTTCATTTTCGCAACTTGTGCTTCCATTTTCTCATTGATTAAAGAACGAGCTTCTGCAAAGATTTGTACATGATCGCAAACGATATTCGTTTGTGTACCACCTTCAAAACGTCCAATGTTTGCAGTCGTTTCAGAGTCAATGCGACCAAGTGGCATCTTCGCAATTGCTTTCGCTGCAATAGTAATTGCAGATACACCTTTCTCCGGTGCTACACCAGCGTGAGCTGTTTTCCCGCGAATAATTGCGTTCACTTTCGCTTGTGTTGGAGCTGCAACAACGATTTCACCAACTTTTCCATCGCTATCTAATGCGTAGCCATACTTCGCTGTAATACGCTCACGATCTAAAGCTTTTGCACCAACAAGACCTGATTCTTCTCCGACTGTAATAATAAATTCAATTTTACCGTGAGGGATATTTTTCTCTTTTAAAACACGGATTGCTTCGAACATTGATGCTAATCCAGCTTTATCATCCGCACCTAAAATTGTTGTACCATCTGATACGATATATCCATCTTTAATAGAAGGCTTAATTCCATTACCAGGAACTACTGTATCCATATGAGAAGTAAAGTAAATTGTATCAACACCATCTTTTGTTGCTGGTAAAGTACAAATTAAGTTACCTGCACCATGACCAGTTACAGCCATTGTGTCATCTTCAAATACTTCTACACCTAAATCTGTAAATTTCTTCGTTAATACTTTGCAGATTTCTGCTTCAAATTTCGTTTCAGAATCTACTTGTACTAATTCCATAAATTCATTTACTAAACGTTCTTGATTAATCATAAGACTGCGCCTCCTGCACTACCATTATGTATGTAACACTATTAATTATAACAGAATTTCGCAAAAGTTTCGAAATACAAGACAAAAAACAGATGGTTTACATGTCTAGATAACCATCTGCTTTCTATTACTCATTTAACAATACCCAGCGCATATGATCCTCCCACACGCCATTTACCATTAACATCTTCCTAGACACGCCTTCATATTGAAAGCCTATCTTCGTCACTACTTGTATAGATGCTAAATTACGAGGCATAATCGGAGCTTCTATACGATGTAACTGAAATCCCTCAAAAGCAACTTGAATTGCTTTTCTAAGCGCTTCTGTCGTATACCCTTTGTTTAACTCTGCTTTATCTAATTTATAACCGAGTACACAAGATTGATAAATGCCACGAACGATTAAATTAAATGAAATGCACCCAATTATTTTCGTATCATCACCTTTTTTAAAAATCCATAGTCTGATGATTTTCCCTTCTTCGAACTCTTTTCTATCCTTTTGCAACTTTTTCTTTTGATAATCTAGCGTAAAAAAATCATCCGGTCTATACTCTTCCCAAGCTTTTAAAAACTCACGATTTCTGTCGTAATATTGAAGAACTGTTTCAGCATACGACTCATCAATTTCCCTTAAATATAAACGATCTGTTTCGTATATTTTCATCATCGTATCTCCATTCTTCAGCTTGCCCAACTAAAAATTAACAATATACCCTTTTACTATATTCTCTACACACACTCAAATTTCCTGTTATATTTTGCAACCCCTTCCCGAATTTTGTCCTTACTCTCCCCTTGTCCATAATTTCATTTCTCGTTACAATGAAATTGTACTGATTTGCAAGGAGGTATAACGATGCATAAAAAAGCTCAAAAAATTATGGTTTATGTGATGCTAATTTCTATGCTTGTAACAACATTACTTGCTGGCGCGAGTATGTTTTGGTAAAAAGGGCGATGTGTTCGTCCTTTTTTTACTTTTTACACATGACAAAATAAACCATCTCGACATCGAGATGGTTTATTTTATATAAAACACAATCGCTACAATACTAAAGGAAAATGACATTACAAGTGCTATTACAAAACTTGTATATTGTTTCTGCTGAAATGCCCCGATAACAAAAGTGAGATTAAGTAATGCCATACATACAATCGCTACAAGATAAGAACATATATTAAAAGTTGCCAATATGAATGTAATAACAAATAGAAATCCCATAAAAAACTGCATATACGAAAGTTTTGGATTCAAGTACATATGAGCAACCCCTTTATCTAATTTTATCTTTCTATACTTTCATTAACGCACGGTTATGTACACATGTCAAGACAACTTATTACAATAGAAAAAGCCAACCTTTTCGTTGACTTCTTCATATGCAACGGCTCCTTTTTCTTTTGCCAATTGCTGAAATGATTTTTTCGATTTCACAATCCATACTTTCGTTCCAATTGGAATACGATCAAACAAATATTCCACATCGTTTTTCTTCATTCTTATACATCCTTGTGAAATATACTTTCCAATTGAACTCGGTTGGTTTGTTCCATGTATTCCATATTTACTTCCATCAGTTCCTCTTGCATTAAATCCAATCCACCTTGATCCAAGTGGATTTTTTGGCGATCCACCTGGAATATCCTTCGCAATATAATACGGATCCTTCGCTTTCATTACAACATCAAAAGTTCCTTCTGGAGTTAATTCATTCGTTTTTCCTGTCGCTACTGGAAAAACCTTTTGAATCTTTCCATCGTCAATGTAAGCTAATTTATTCGTTGCTTTATTTACAATAATAAAAGGATCTCCGGCACGTGGATTATCCCCAAGAGGCCAAATCGGCGATAAAGAAAGACATAATATGATAGAGAGAAGATACGGCATAGATAATTCCTACCTTCTATATAAGTTCTTTTATATTATCCTTTCCCTTAAAGCGACTTTTAATGAGTAAATATTGTTCCATTTCATACACAAGTTGAACAAGTTTCGCACGTATCTCAAATTCTTCGCGTGTAGCTGGCAATGGCATGTCTCTAAATAATTCCCTCATTTCTTGAAGCTGCCTTAAGGAAATAACTCCAGTACTCTCAGGGCTAATAGCATTACCAATGTTTTCAACAACATCTGCAATCATGTCAGCTTGTTCATACGTCCACGATAAAGAAGCTGCTAGTGGTATCATTCTCTCTAAAATTTCGAATTGTTGCATACGCATATTAAAATAACGATAGTAATAATCATCTTCTCGCATAAATGCATTCTCAAGTTTTTTAAACGATAAATCTCTTGCTTCATTTAACATATTCTCGGTTTCAATGAGTTCTGCTCCACTCCAACTACTTTCTCGATTTCGTAAATACACAACCATTTCAAACAAAATCGTTTTAAAATTACTCTCTATTTTATCCTGATACTCTTTTAGCTTATTTTCACTACTCGGCATATACATATTTACTAATAACGCCACGCTAATCCCTATCGTTAATATAGCAATTTCATTTCCAACTATAAGCCATGTAATTTGCTTCAATGAATATAGATGCATAACAATAACTGAACTCGTGACAATACCTTCTTGAATTTTAAGCATTACTGCAGTCGGAATAAATGTAAGTAACAATATGCTAATTGCAAGTGGTGTATAGCCGATCGTTTCAAAAATACAAAACGCGAATACCATTGATAATACACACGCTAGAAAACGATGTAACGACACTTGAAGCGATTTGCGCTTCGTATTTTGTACACATAAAATAACTAAAATACCTGCTGAACTATAAAATTCTAATCCTAATAACTGAGCAATAAAAACTGCCGCGCCTGTCCCAATTGCTGTTTTTACTGTACGGTATCCAATTTTGAACATATCATTGCTCCTATATGTATAAACGTATTTACAGCTAGTATAAAAAAAGGATGACACAATGTCATCCTTTTCTACTTATTATTCACATAACCTTTTCATATTACAATATTTTTTGTAAAAATTGTTGCGCACGTTCACTTTTCGGCGCTGCAAAAAATTCTTCTGGCGCACTATCTTCTACAAGCTTTCCTCCGTCCAAGAAAAGAACACGATCTGCCACTTCTTTTGCAAAGCCCATTTCATGTGTAACGATAGCCATCGTCATTCCAGTCGTAACTAACGATTTCATAACTTCTAACACTTCTTTCACCATCTCTGGATCTAGCGCCGATGTCGGTTCATCAAATAACATAACTTCCGGTTCCATAGCTAACGCTCTTGCAATTGCTACACGTTGCTTTTGTCCTCCCGAAAGACGATTCGGATACGTATCTTTTTTATCTACTAATCCAACCTTTTCTAAAAGTTTCTCAGCTTTCTTTTCAGCTTCTTGCTTCGTTACCCCTTTTACATTGATAGGAGCATACGTAATATTTTCTAATACAGTCATATGAGGAAATAAGTGAAAATGCTGAAAGACCATACCGACATTTTCACGAACATGCATAACATTCGTTTTCGGATTCGTTACTTCTTCCGTTCCAATCCAAATGTGACCATTCGTCGGTGCTTCTAACATATTCATACAACGTAAAAATGTTGATTTCCCTGATCCAGAAGGCCCTATAATTGCAACTACTTCCCCTTTTTCAATCGTTGTTGTGATTCCTTTTAATACTTCGTTTTTACCAAATGATTTATGAAGGTTTTCAATTTTAATCACTTTTCTTCATTCTCCCTTCAATTGCCTTCCCGACTAATGTAAGAATAATGACTAACATATAATAAATCAGTCCAACAAAAAGTAATGGTTCAAGATATTTAAACGTTTCACCGCCTACGATGTAAGCACGGCGCATTAAATCAGTCGCGCCTATTACTGTTACTACAGCTGATTCTTTCGTAAGTGTCGCAAATTCGTTCACAAGCGCTGGTAATATATTTTTTAATGCTTGAGGGAAAATAATATTTCTCATCATTTTTCCGTACGGTATCCCTAAAGCCATTGCTGCTTCTGTTTGTCCTTTATCAACTGCTTGAATACCAGCACGAATCACTTCTGACATGTATGCACCTGAATTTAAGCTAAATGCAAGTACAGCTGCTAAGAATGCTGGTATTTCATAACCAATTATTTGCGGGACGCCGAAATAAATAATCATTAATTGCAATACAAGTGGTGTACCACGAAAAATTGATGTATAAAAATCTGCTGCTATATTTAACGCTCGTATTCTAGCAATTTTACAAAGTGCTAATAATGTTCCTAAAATAAATCCTGCTAAAGCTGATACTGCTACAATTTTCAAAGTAACTTCTAAACCTTTTAGTATATACGGTATCGAAGGCGTAATCGCCGAGAAATCTAAATTCATACTGCTCATTCCCCTCACAGAAAAGTGAAAGGCAGCTTATTTTTCGCTGCCAAACCATTTCTTCACTAATTTATCCATTTCTCCATTTTCTTGCATTTTTTTAATTACTTTATTAAATTCAGCTGTTTTATCACTGTTTTTCGGAAGGGCAATTGCTGCTCCAACTTCTTCTGGTGCTTCTTTAATTTCAATTCCTTGTAAATCTTTCATTTTCTCTAAATAATTTTTAGCAACTGTGTCTTCTATAATTGCAGCGTCAAAACGACCAGCTTTAATTTCTTGTACGATTTCTGGTATACGGTCACGTCCCTCAACTTTGAAATCTACTTGTTTTTTAAATTCTGCTGCTTTCTCTTCTTGAATAGATCCTGTTTGTACTCCTACTTTTTTCCCTTTTAAATCCTCTACAGATTTAATGTTAGAATCCTTTTTAGAAACGACCATATTTTTCGCAACAAAATAAATATCTGTAAAATCAACATTATTTTTACGCTCTGCAGTTGGCGTCATGCCTGCCATTACGAAATCAACTTTTCCTGAACTAAGAGATGCTAATAAACCACCAAAATCCATATCTTTCACTTTCACTTCATACCCAAGTTCTTTTCCGATATATTTAGCAACATCAACATCAAAACCAATAATTTCATCACTTTTTGAAGCTTCCACGTATTCATATGGTTTATAATCTGCTGAAGTCCCCATTACGAGTACTTTCTTATTTCCTTTTGTTTCTTTCGATTCCCCATTACTACAAGCGCTGAATATACTTACAATTAAAATAAGTGCAAACGATATTGATAATAACTTCTTCATCTTTCTTCCCCCTAATAATGTATATTTAAAAGTTTAATAGAATATTTATTCGATGTTTGTATTGTATCAGCACTTTCATTTTTATGCAATATATAAAATAAAAATAAATAAAATTACAATACAAATGCTGTTTGTTATGTATAAAATTATGCATAAAACAACACAACTATGCATATCTCAGAAATTGAAATAATAAATAAAAAAAGGCGGTACATCCACTTGATTGTGGACGTACCGCCTTTTTTCTTATTTTTTATAGTTCTTCACAATTCTCTTCGAAATACGATTGTAGTTTCGCAATAACTTGCATCGGTTCATGTCCTTCAATTTCATGACGCTCTACCATCGTTACAATTTTTCCATCTTTTAATAAAGCAAATGATGGAGAAGAAGGTGGGTACCCTTCGAAATATTCACGCGCTCTTGCTGTCGCTTCTTTATCTTGACCTGCAAACACCGTTACAAGGTGGTTAGGACGTTTATCATAATGTACGGAATGCGCAGCAGCAGGACGAGCAATACCACCTGCACAACCACATACAGAGTTTACCATTACAAGTGTTGTTCCATTTCTTTTAAACGCTTCTTCTACCGCTTCCGGCGTCGTCAATTCTGTATATCCAGCAGAGACAATCTCTTCACGCGCTTGGCGAACAACATCATTCATAAAAAAGTTAAAATTAATCACTCTTTTCCCTCCTCTAAAACTACCTATTTGTATCTTACCAGTTAATGTTTATGAAATACAAGTAAGTTTACTTGTATTTCAGTATAGAAAAGGTGTTAGAGCACTTGCTCTAACACCTTTTCTTTAATGACCACGATGTTTTTGCTTTGCTTTTTGTACTTTAATTAAACGTCTTCTTTCTTTTTCAGCTTCTCGCTTCTCTTTAGACTGCACTTTCTTTTCTTGTTTATGCAATTCATAAGATAAACTAATCGCCTCTTGCGCCTTAGTAAAACGTTTAACATTTGTTTCTTTTGCTACTTGTCGTATGATACGCTTTATGTTTTTAGGACGCTGTTTTTCTTTAACTTCTACACCACATTTTGCAAAATGCTGAAAGTGCTCTAAAAGTGAACCATTCACAAACATAAGCACTTCTTCATCTGACGGTTCCGTTCCAAAAATATACCTCGCTCCATACAATTTCCCTTGTTCTTTGCATGTAATAATTCCAACAAAAAATTGACCATCATGATATACTGTCAACTCCATTGACAGCCCCTCCTTTAAAAAATTAGAAATACGGGACATCCCGGAGGGGAAGGTTACTGACATAAAATCATGCGTCTGGACTACCAACCAGAGCTGTGTTTTTGTATTTCTTTCACTATTATTATATCTTTTTTTCCATAATCTTCATATATTCAACAATCATTTTTTTATGCGATCCTACAATATAGTCAGGTAGTTCTGTTACTGAAAAGAATTTAAGCTGAACTGCTTCTTCTTTATTCATAACAAAATCCCCTTCGTATTCATCCGTATAATAGGCGGTTGTTACAGATTGAAATTCATCACCGTTTGCTAATTTTGTAAAGTAGTTCGCTCCAGAAAATACATTGATTAGTCGCAAGTTCTTCACTCTTATTCCTGTCTCTTCATATACTTCACGATAAGCTGTTTCTTCTGGTGATTCACTAAGCTCCATTAGCCCGCCAGGTAGCCCCCATTTTCCGTACGGCTCTGTCCGCTGCTGCAATAAAACATAACCATTTTCATTTATAACGAGTACAACAGCACCAACTAAAATTAAAGGGCGATGACCAACTATTTTTCGTAATTCTTCTACATATCCCACCGTATCGCCTCCTTTTTCGTTGTCCACACTATTGTATCATATGTACGAAACGACAAAATGCGTATATTTTTCATTTTTTTAACAAAATATTTATTTTATGTGATTCATCTACTGTAGCTAACATAATGGATTCAATTTCCGCACTCTTCTCTAAAAACTCTTTTGCCCACTCTTCTGTTTTTCCTATTAAAGCGAGAACGTCCTGCTGAATCCTTCCATCTTTCACTAAAATAAAAGAAACTGGAGACCTTCTCCCCGCCACTTTTAGATCACGCCGGGAAGCTGCTTCATATTCTGGATACTGAAATATAGAAACAACGCCACTCGCTTCCCATAATGCTAATTTAACCGTTTGAATATCGCTCACATTTCGCATGCGAAGTTCCGAAAATAAATATTCCGCCGTAATTCTCGCCTTTTTCAAATTGCTAAAATCAATGGAACCATTGTGTATAAGAACAATAGGTGCTGGCTCTAAAAAACGTCTCCATCTATCCCATTTCAACATTAAAATAGAGCTTACAATATGAAGTACAACTAGTATAAAAGTTGTAATCATTGAACCAAGTAATCCGACTTTTTCATCAGATAGTGCATTAGAAATATTCCCACCAAGCAATAATACTAATACAACATCTAAAAAGCGCAGCTGCGCGATGGATCTTTGCCCCATTGCTTTCGCAACTAATATTAAAAATATGTACGCTATTATAGCTCGAACAACCCATTCACCAATCGAAAGATGCCTTGCTCCTTCAAAAATATGCATATGCATCACTTTGCACTCCTTACATCCCAAACTGCTAGTCTGTTTTAGTTTGCAACGTTTATGAGCATATATGTAAAAAAGCTGGTTCGTTTAAAAACGAACCAGCTTTTTTTACTTAACTGAAAACATATATTTTTTATACGTTTTCCGTACCGATAGTATGAGCCCCATCATAATCATATTCGAGAATAAGGAACTTCCCCCGTACGATAAGAAAGGTAATGCAATACCTTTTACAGGCATTAATCCAACGATCATACCAATGTTTTGGAATATTTGAACCGTTAATATACCGATTGATCCAGCGCATAATAATGTACCAAATATATTATCAGCGGAATAACCAATAATAATTGTTCGATATAGTAGTAATAGGAACAAGAACACAACTAACGCCGCGACTATAAATCCACCTTCTTCGGCAATTGTAGCGAAAATAAAGTCAGTATGTTTCTCTGGGATATAGACGCTTCCTCCCCCAAACCCTTTACCTTCCATTCCTCCACTACCTACAGCTAAAATCGATTGCTGCGTTTGATAACCTTGATCTGCATTTTCAAATGGATTTAACCAACCTACAATACGCGACTGTTGGTGAGGTTTTAGTAAAGTAACTAAATTATTATAGAAAAAATCTTGATACTTAAAGAAAATAAATATTAAAGCAGATAGTATGGTCAACGGAATAACTGTACATAATGCTATCAATTTCTTTTGAATACCTGACATAAATAAAATACATGCAATAGCAGCAGCATATAAGAACACCATACCTGTATCCGGTTGACTATATACAACCGCCATAGGTGGCAGTGACACTAGCATAATTTTACCTACTAGCTTTAAATCTGTTTGGAATGTCCTTGCCATATACTGTGCATTATGTTTCACTGCTATACTCGCTACTACAAGTAGCAATGCAATTTTGAAAAACTCAGACGGCTGAATTTGTCCAAATACTGGGAAAACAAACCATCTTTTTGCACCTAATTTTTCAGGTGTAAAACCTGATGGTGGTAATACTTTCAAAAGAATAAGTGAAGCAAACCCGGCAATATAAAGCGGCCAAGATAATTTTTGTAACTGATCTAAATCAATGCTTGCAACAAGAAGTAACAATACAACCCCAATTATGTAGTTAACACCTTGTTTCATAGCAAAGTTTGCAGCTCCATACTGTCCCGTTTGCTGACTGCTATATATAGCAGCTATACTCGTCACACATAGTGCACACAAAATTAAAATTAATTTTACATCTAAACTTTTTAGAAACTCGGTACTTCTTTTCATGACATCCTCCTGAAACATTGTTACGGCAAAAATAAAAAACCAGGAGTCAACATTCTTCATGTTTTGACGACTGATTACACATTATCTATAAAACACTTATATAGAATAACTCTCTTTTTCATACAATACAATATATTATACTACAGTTTCATCAGTAAGATTTGCCAAAAAAATTATTCTTTTCTTATTTTATATCCATATACCATA
This sequence comes from Bacillus sp. FG16, assembly GCF_057809515.1. Taxonomy (NCBI): domain Bacteria; kingdom Bacillati; phylum Bacillota; class Bacilli; order Caryophanales; family Bacillaceae; genus Bacillus; species Bacillus sp. FG16. The sequence goes on along the minus strand of NZ_JBMDKC010000001.1, from coordinate 71,986 downwards.
TATCAGCAATGTATTTTCGTAAATTCCTAATACATAATCGTTTATTGTAAGATTACTGGGAAAGGTATTTATACATATAGTAGGATGTAGATGAAGAAATAAGATAATAAAAAGCTCGCATAAGCGAGCTTTTTATTAATATACAGATGTATTATTTTCTGACATGTTTTCTAAAATTTCTTTAACACGTCCTAAGAACTTACCACAAATTAAACCATCAAGTACGCGGTGATCAAGTGATAAACATAAGTTAACCATGTCACGAGCACCGAACATACCGTTATCCATAATTACTGGGCGTTTTACAATTGATTCAACTTGTAAAATAGCCGCTTGTGGGTAATTAATAATACCCATAGATTGAACAGAACCGAATGATCCTGTGTTATTAATTGTAAATGTTCCACCTTGCATTTCGTCTGCTTTTAACGATTTCGTGCGTACTTTTCCTGCAAGTTCTGTAATTTCACGAGCGATACCTTTAATTGTTTTCTCGTCCGCTTGCTTAATTACTGGTACAAATAGTTCTTCCTCTGTTGCAACAGCGATAGAAAGGTTAATATCTTTCTTCTGAACAATTTTATCGCCAGCCCACATTGAATTAATTTGAGGATACTCTTTTAACGCTTGTGCCACTGCTTTTACGAAGAAAGCAAAGAACGTTAAGTTAAAGCCTTCACGCTTCTTAAAGTCACCTTTAATTGAGTTACGGTATGACACAAGGTTTGTCACATCTACTTCAATCATCATCCAAGCATGTGGTGCTTCATGTTTACTACGTAACATGTTTGCTGCGATTGCTTTACGCACACCTGTGACTGGAATTTCGATATCTCCAGGCATTGTAGGTACAGAAACTGGTTTCGCAGCTTCTACTTTTTGCGCTACTGGTGCTGCTTTTGGTGCTTCTGGGCGAGCTTCTACTACCGCCGCTACAGCTTCCTCTTTTTTCGCACCTGCTTGCGGAATATTTCCAGATTCCACTAGCTTTAAAATATCTTTACGAGTGATACGGCCATTTGCTCCCGTACCTTCTACTAAATCTAAATCAACGTTATGCTCACCCGCAAGTTTTAACACAGCTGGTGAAAAACGTGGCTTTCCATCAGTTGGTTGTTTTACTTTCGGTGCTTTTTCAGGCGTAATTGCTGCTGCCTTTGGTTCTTCTTTCGTTTTTTCCTCAACAGCTGTTGCTGCTACTTCGTCTGCGCCTTCTACTTGAATCACACAAACTACTTCACCTACAGCTAACGTATCACCTTCACCAGCTATTAACTCTTTCACAATACCAGTGAAAGAAGATGGTACTTCAGCATTTACTTTATCAGTCATTACTTCTGCAAGCGGATCATACTTGTTTACGTGATCGCCAACATTAACGAGCCATTTACTAATTGTGCCCTCTGTAACGCTCTCCCCGAGCTGAGGCATTGTAATATTTTCTACAGCCATGTATAGTCCCCCCGATTAAAATTCCGCAAGTTCACGCATTGCTTTTTCAACTTTATCTGGATTTACCATAAAGAATTTTTCCATTGTTGGTGCATATGGCATTGCTGGAACGTCTGGACCTGCAAGACGTGCGATTGGCGCATCTAGATCAAATAGACAGTTTTCAGCAATAATTGCTGCCACTTCACTCATAATGCTTCCTTCTTTATTGTCTTCTGTTACAAGAAGAACTTTACCTGTTTTAGAAGCCGCTTCAATGATTGCTTCTTTATCTAATGGATATACAGTACGTAAATCAAGAATGTGTGCAGAGATGCCATCTTGTGCTAACTTTTCAGCTGCTTGAAGAGCAAAATGAACACATAATCCGTACGTGATAACTGTAATATCATCACCTTCACGTTTTACATCTGCTTTTCCGATTGGTAATACGTAGTCATCCTCTGGCACTTCACCTTTAATTAAACGATATGCACGTTTATGTTCGAAGAATAATACTGGATCTTCATCACGAATGGCTGCTTTTAATAAGCCTTTTGCATCATATGGTGTAGAAGGGATAACGATTTTTAAACCTGGTTGGTTTGCAAACATCGCTTCTACAGATTGTGAATGATACAATGCACCGTGAACACCCCCACCAAATGGTGCACGGATTGTAACTGGACAAGTCCAATCATTATTAGAACGATAACGAATTTTTGCTGCCTCAGAAACAATTTGGTTTACTGCTGGCATGATGAAATCAGCAAACTGCATTTCAGCGATTGGACGCATACCATACATTGCTGCACCAATTGCTACCCCAGCAATTGCAGATTCTGCAAGCGGTGCATCAAGCGCACGATCTTCACCAAATTGATCATACAAACCGTGTGTCGCTTTAAATACGCCACCTTTTTTACCAACATCTTCTCCTAAAACGAATACTTTTTCATCGCGTTCCATTTCTTCGCGCATTGCTAATGTAATAGCATCAATATAAGACATTACAGCCATGAAACGTTCCCCCCCTATTCTGCGTATACGTGCTTCAATGCATCTTCAGGTGCTGCATACGGAGCATTTTCTGCATATTCTGTTGCTTCATTTACGATATGCATAATTTCGTCTAACATTTGTTTTTCCGATTCCTCAGTTAACACACCAGCTTCTTTTAAATAAGCCGCGAATGTTATAATTGAATCTTTTTTCTTTGCTTCTTCTACTTCTTCTTTATCACGATAAACACGATCATCATCGTCACTAGAATGTGCTGTTAAACGATATGATACTGTTTCAATTAAAGTTGGGCCTTCACCACGACGACCGCGATCTGCTGCTTCTTTTACAGCTTTATATACTGCAAGCGGATCGTTTCCGTCTATTGTATATCCAGGCATACCATAACCAATTGCACGATCTGATACGTTTTTACATGCTAATTGTTTTTCAACCGGAATAGAGATTGCATATTTGTTATTTTCACACATAAAAATAACAGGTAGTTTGTGTACACCAGCAAAGTTTGCCCCTTCATGGAAGTCACCTTGGTTTGAAGAACCTTCTCCAAATGTAACGAACGTTACTAAATCTTTCTTCTCCATTTTTCCAGCTAGTGCAATACCAACTGCATGTGGTACTTGCGTTGTTACTGGAGATGAACCTGTAACAATACGATTTTTCTTTTGACCGAAGTGACCAGGCATTTGACGACCACCAGAGTTTGGATCTCCAGCTTTTGCGAAAGCAGACAACATAAGCTCTTTAGCTGTCATACCAAATGCTAGTACAACACCCATATCACGGTAGTATGGTAATGCATAGTCTTTCTCTCTATCAAGAGCGAACGCCGCTCCAACTTGTGCAGCCTCTTGTCCTTGACAAGAAATTACGAATGGAATTTTTCCAGCACGGTTTAATAACCACATACGTTCGTCGATTTTACGTGCAAGTAACATCGTACGGAACATTTCTAATACTTGCTCATCACTTAAGCCAAGCTCTTCATGGCGCTTTTCTTTTACTTCTGCCATTTTTCATAACCTCCTAAATCCACATTTTTATGCGTGTAACGCTCTTCCATCTACAGCAAGTGCTGCTTCACCAATCGCCTCAGATAATGATGGATGCGGATGAATTGTATGTGCTACTTCCCAAGGTGTTGCATCAAGTACTCTTGCAAGACCAGCTTCAGAAATCATATCTGTTACATGTGGTCCAATCATATGAACACCAAGAATGTCATTTGTCTCTTCATCAACTACAAGTTTTACGAAACCATCTGATTCTCCGTATACAAGTGCTTTTCCGATTGCGCGGAATGAGAACTTACCTACTTTTAACTTATAGCCTTTTTCTTTCGCTTCTTGTTCTGTTAAACCGACAGAAGCAACTTCTGGACTGCTATATACGCATTTTGATACCATAGAGTAATCAATTGGTGTAACTTCTTTCCCTGCAATATGTTCTACTGCAGCAATCCCTTCATGAGAAGCAACGTGAGCAAGTTGCAAACCACCGATTACATCTCCAATTGCGTAAATATGCGATTCTTTCGTTTGATAAAACTCATTTGTTTGAATGTATCCTTTTTCCACAACGATATCTGTGTTCTCTAAGCCAATATTTTGTGTATTCGCTTGTCTTCCTACAGATACAAGCATTTTTTCAGCTTTAAATTCTTTATTCTCACCGTTATGTTCAGCTTGGATTGTTACTCCATTATCTTTTACCAATGTTTCTGGTAATACTTTTGCACCAGTTACCACTTTAATACCTTTTTTCTTGAATAGACGTTGCATTTCTTTTGAAACGTCCTGATCTTCTAGTGGTAATATCGTTTTCGCATACTCTAATACTGTAACTTCTACACCGAAGTCAGCAAGCATAGATGCCCACTCAATACCGATTACACCGCCACCAACGATAATAATCGAACTAGGAAGCGTTTCCATTTTTAGGGCATGATCTGAAGACATTACGTATTCTCCATCTAATTCTAAACCCGGTAATGAATTTGGACGAGAACCTGTTGCAACAAGTACATTTTTTGGAATTAACATTTCATTCTCTTCTCCACTTGCAAGTTCAACTGAAATTGTCCCTGGCATAGGAGAAAAAATAGACGGGCCAAGAATACGGCCAATACCTTCAAACACATCAATTTTACCTTGTTTCATTAAATGTTGAACGCCTTTATGAAGCTGCGTTACAATCTTCTCTTTACGCTCTTGTACTTTCGCAAAGTTTAGTTCTACATTGCTTGCGATAACTCCGAACTCCTCGCTTTTTTTAGCAGTTGCATATACTTCCGCACTACGTAAAAGAGCTTTACTAGGAATACATCCTTTGTGTAAACAAGTACCACCAAGATTTTCTTTTTCGACTAGTGCTGTTTTTAACCCTAATTGTGATGCACGAATTGCAGCAACATATCCACCAGTACCGCCGCCAACGATGACTAAATCATATTCTTTTGCCATTATCTCAACCCCTAGCTACCGTTTCTTTTTCACGTACAACGTATTCTTTTGGAGCTTCTTCTTCACGTAATACACGAAGTGCTCCTTCTGCTAACGCTTCTAACTCATCTTCGCCTGGATGTACGATAACATCTGCAATCCAGTCCACTCGCTCTTTAATTTCATCGACAAGAATTTTACTGTATGCCAGTCCACCAGTTAATACGATTGCATCGATTTTCCCGTGAAGTACAGCGCTAGCTCCGCCAATCTCTTTTGCAACTTGATATGCCATTGCTTTATAAATAAGAGTTGCTTCAGGATCACCTTTTTCAACCATTTGCTCTACTTTAATCGCATCATTTGTACCGATTAAACTTACAAGTCCACCTTGTCCGACAAGTTTTTTAATCATTTCATCACGGTAATACTCACCAGAGAAACACATTTCTACTAGTTGCCCTACTGGTACTGTACCAGCGCGCTCTGGACTAAATGGTCCTTCTCCGTTTAAACCGTTATTCACATCGATTACTCTTCCTTTTTTATGAGCACCAACTGTAATACCGCCACCCATATGTGTAACTAATAAATTTAAATCCTCGTATTTGTGATTTAACTGTTCAGCTACTTTACGAGCAACTGCTTTTTGATTTAATGCATGGAAGATACTTTTGCGTTCCATACCAGCAATGCCACTTATACGAGCAACCGGCTCCATCTCATCTACAACGACAGGATCTACAATGAATGCAGGAATGTTTAATCCAGAAGCAATTTCATATGCCAAAATGCCTCCAAGGTTTGAAGCGTGATGACCGCTAAAGCCATTTTTTAAATCTTCTAACATCGCATCGTTTACTGTATACGTACCGCCTTCGATTGGACGGAGTAATCCACCACGTCCACAAACAGCGTTTAATTTTGAAATGTTAATACCATGAGAATGTAGAACTTCTAAAATCGTTTCTTTTCGAAACTCATATTGGTCGATAATTCGCTTATATTTTCCAATCTGTTCTACGTCATGACGAATCGTTTCTTCTAGAACGGGTCTTTCATTATCAAAAACACCAATTTTTGTGGATGTACTACCTGGGTTAATAACAAGAATTCGATTTACAGACAATGTTGCTACCTCCACTAATAAATTCAAAAGGAAGTGGAAACCTCATAAGAGGTAACCACACCTTTTGTAAAAGTTATATATGAATGATTAGCGACGGCTAATAATATCGTGACCGTTGCGTAAGTAAGTGCTACGAGAATTTTTCAAGCTTGCAATGCGCTCTTCAGCTAGACGATCTGCCGCTACATAAGTTGCTATGCCATCGCGTTTTGAAATTTCGATTACTTTTGCAATCGTGTCATAAATAGACTCAACACGTTTTAGTGCACGTTCTCTATTGTATCCATATAATTCGTCTGCTACGTTAATTACGCCACCTGCATTAATTACATAATCTGGTGCGTATACAATACCCATTTCATGAATGATGTCACCGTGACGATCTTCTTTTAATTGGTTATTTGCAGAACCTGCGATTACTTTTGCTTTAAGTTGTGGAATAGTTTCATCATTAACTGTTGCGCCTAATGCACATGGTGCGTAAATATCGCATTCAACACCGTAAATTTCATTTGGTTCAACTGCTGATGCACCGAATTCTTCTACAGCACGTTGTACAGCTTCTTTATTAATATCTGTAACGATTAATTTTGCTCCTTCAGCGTGTAAATGTTTGCATAGGTGATATGCTACGTTACCAACGCCTTGAACAGCAATTACTTTTCCTTCTAAATTGTCAGTACCGAAAGCTTCTTTTGCAGCTGCTTTCATACCACGGTAAACACCGTATGCAGTTACTGGAGATGGGTTACCAGAAGAACCGAATGATGGTGAGATACCTGTTACAAAGTCAGTTTCTTCGTGGATAATATCCATATCATCTACTGTTGTACCAACATCTTCAGCTGTAATGTATCGTCCGTTTAGTCCTTGGATATAACGTCCTAGTGCACGGAACATTGCTTCGCTCTTATCTTTACGAGGATCACCGATAATTACTGTTTTCGCACCACCTAAGTTTAAACCAGCTGCTGCGTTTTTGTATGTCATCCCTTTTGCAAGACGCAATGCATCTTCAATCGCCGCTTCTTCAGAATCATATGTCCACATTCTTGTTCCACCAAGAGCCGGTCCAAGTGTTGTATCATGAATTGCAATAATTGCTTTTAAACCAGATTCTTTATCTTGACAAAATACTACTTGCTCATAATCATATTTTTCTAAGTATTCGAAGATTTCTAATGTCATTGTCGTTTCCCCCTAATGTTTTACCCTTTTTGGTTTATTTTGAAGCAGTCGCAACTGCCAATGCTAATGAATATACTTTTGTTTCTGCTGAATCAGCACGAGATGTTAAAACAATCGGTGCTTTTGCGCCAGCAATCATTGCTCCTACTTTTGCATCCGCAAAGTATACGAGTGATTTATATAGCACATTTCCAGCTTCAATCGTTGGGACGAGTAAAATGTCTGCCTTACCTGCTACATCACTTACTATGCCTTTATGCTCTGCTGCAATTTGTGATACTGCATTATCTAAAGCAAGTGGTCCATCAACGATACAATCTTTAATTTGTCCGCGGCGATTCATTTGTGTTAACATCGCTGCATCAATTGTCGCCTGCATCGCTGGATTCACAACTTCTACTGCTGCAATTGGTGCCACTTTTGGCAAGTCGATTCCTATTGCCCGGGCAACTTCTACAGTATTTTGTATAATAGCAGCTTTTTGTGTTACATCAGGTGCGATGTTCATCGCTGCATCTGTAACGAAAATAAGACGATCATAATTTGGAACTTCAAATGCTGCTACATGTGAAAGTACGCTACCTTTACGTAGGCCCCACTCTTTGTTTAACACAGCCTTCAAAATATTCGCTGTTGGGATGTTACCCTTCATAAGCACGTCTGCCTCACCATTTCTCACAGCTTTAACAGAAAGTTCTGCAGCCTCTGCATTAGACATTGCTGCAATCACTTCAACATGTTCTGAAGTTTGTAAACCATGTTCTTGTAGCATCCCCATTATTTTTTCTTGATTTCCATATAGACGAAATTGAGCTAGCTGTAATTTAATTGCTTTCGCTACAGCTTCAATTACTTCATGATCTTCAGCTACTGCTACAGCTACAGTTTTTTTAGGCTGTCCCGCTGCTTGATCAATTAAGTATTCTAACTTCATATTTTGTAATCAACCCTTTCCGTCGTCCCTCGTCTATTTATAAAGCAAATACCGTGCCAACTTTTAAAAGTGGTCTTACCAATAATGAAAACGCATTCAAAATGCAGTAAAATCAATACTTTGGAAAATAACAAAATATTCTGTCTTATTTTGTCGCTTTTTGTATACCATGCAATAAATTGCACGGTACGCAATTTATTGCATGCTATTTTTTGCACGGTCATACTTTTCTAGCTTATAATATAAATTTCGAACGGAAATTCCTAATGCTTTTGCAGTTTGTGTTTTATTCCCATCAAATCTCTCCAAATATTCATGAATAATATTCCCTTCAAACTCTGTTACTAAATGTTCAAGTGGCTTTTCTTCTAATTCAGGTAATAAATGAGATTGCTTTGACTCCACCTGCTCTTCATTATGTAATGGCGGTAAATGTTGTACATCAATATAGATCTCGTTATAATTCATAAAAATAATCGCTCGTCCTAAAATATTTTCAAGTTCTCTCACATTTCCTGGCCATTCGTATGATTGTAAATATAAAATAGCTGAATCAGTGAGCCCTTCTACATTACGACCATAATCTTGATTAATTTTTTGAATCAACCTGTCCGCAATTTTCGGTATATCTCCTTTACGTTGACGAAGAGATGGAATTTGAATTGGAATTTTATTTAATCGATAATATAAATCCTCCCTAAACTTCCCTTCTAGAATAGCCTTTTCTAAATTCACATGTGTCGCTGCAATTACTCGAACATTAATAGGTATCGCTTTCGTTCCACCAACTTTTACAATTTCTTTTTCCTGCAATACACGAAGGAGTTTCGCTTGTGTATTTGCAGATAACTCCCCTATTTCATCTAAAAAAATACTACCGTTATTCGCTTCCTCAAAGAACCCACGTTTCCCGCCTCTTTTCGCTCCAGAAAACGCCCCTTCCTCATAACCAAATAATTCACTTTCTAACAACGTCTCCGAAATGGCCGCACAGTTTACACGGACGAACTTATTATATTTTCGATTACTTCCATTATGGATTGCATGTGCAAACAATTCTTTACCAGTACCAGATTCACCGCGTAACAGTACTGTTGCTGGTGTATTCGCTCCTAGCTTCGCCTGTTCGATAGCTGCCGTTGTTTCATCTGAATTTCCGACAATATCATCAAATGAATATTTTGCTTCTAATGTGCGAATAATTTGCCTTGCTCTATTCAATTCATTTGTTAACTTTTGAATTTCCGACACGTCACGGATAACACCGACGCTTCCCTTCAATATTCCATCCACAATAACTGGTGCTACGTTTACAATTACATCGCGCTTTTTTTGTCCAATCTTCATATGTATTCCGCGCACTGCACGACGCGTTCGAAGTACTTTCATATGCATACTTTCGCCTTCTACAATATCAGTTGTAGCAGGCTTCCCAATAATATCTTCTTCTGTTAAACCCGTTAATTTCGTATATGCCGGGTTAATGACTAAACCTCTTCCTTTTTCATCCACAACCGAAATCGCTTCTTCAGATGAGTTAATAATTGCCTCTAATAGTGTTTGAATTTCTTTTAAGTCTGTAACTTCTTCCGCTAAATCTACAACTTCTGTTATATCTTTAAAAATTGCAAATGCCCCTTGTACCTCTCCGCCCTCTTTTAATATCGGTATACGCGTTGTAATAATTTTCTTTCCATTCTCTAATGTTAGTTCATAATTTACTTCTATTTGTTTCGTACGTATAATGCGAAGTAATTTACTAGTGGGAATGACTTCTAAAATATATTTTCCTATCGCCTCTTCTTTTTTATATCCGATAATACGCTCTGCACTTTTATTAAAAAGACGAACTTGTCCCTCTCGATCAATTACGATCATGCCGTCATGCGTAGAATTTAAAATTAATTCTCCTTGTTGCGTTTGTTCCTCTAACCGCCCAATTAACCCTTCCTTCTCATGCGCTAATCCTGTAACAATTTTTGCAATATCACCTGGTATAAGAAGAGTGTCTTTTTTCTTTTTTTCCAATAAAACTTTATGTACATCATCTTCACCTGTCATATCAAATATTACATCGATATGCATAGAAAGAAATGGAGTTACACTTTCTCCAATTGCAATCCCATATTCCTTAGCAATTTGTAATCCTTTTGCCACCGGATTTATATCAATAATCCCTATAATTTGAAATATATTCGAACTTTGTAACAGATTCAGCAGTGCGCTCCCGCCTTCACCTGCACCAACAATTAATACTTTTTGTTTCATATATTACACTTCCTCTCGAAGTAGCTCTGCAAATTTTTTCACACCTTTATCTTACTCGTTCAGCAACCTCTTGACAAACCACCTTTCCATATAACATCATTAAAATATACGAAATAATCTGAAAAGGAGCGTTATGTATGCAGCGTTACGTTGCTCTACTATTAGCACTCATCCCTATTTCATTAGCTGTGTTTGGTATAAAGTTAATGAGAGATACTGTATTCGGGATTCTATTTCCACCAATCTCTATACTGTGGTTACAATTTTTAATCGGCGCTCTCTGCTTCGGGCTCGGGTTTTATATCTTTGGTGGCTTCGTCGTACACCGAGATCGCAAACGAAATAAAGTACAAGCTCGCTTCAGAAGATAGGAAGGCCCCACTATTTATAAATAAAAAAATGAGACCGTTACACGCGGTCTCATTTTTTTATCGGCAATAACGTTCTTGCCGTTTCAGGGTAATCAGTAATAATCGCCGATATATTCATATCAAAATATTTACGCATAAGCGTTTCTTCATTAATTGTATAAGGGCGAACCTCTACACCACTTTCCATCGTTAGTTCAGCAATAGCATCTTGAAGATAACGATAATTCGGATGTACTGCTGTAGCTCCCATTTTTTTCGCGTATGCCCACGGACTATGCAAACCTTCGCGATATAAAATAGCTGTTTGAATATCAGGAGCCATCATATGGCACCGTTTCATACTGTAGTGATTAAACGAAGAAAATATAACGCGATCCTCTAAACTAAATTTCCGTACAAGCGTTATTACTTCTTCCTCTAAACCTCTGTATGGAATTTTATTATTTTTAAGTTCAATATTAAGTAGCAAACTCGTTCGTTCAAGCCATTCTAATACCTCTTCTAAAAGTGGTATTTTGCAAAAACCTACTTTATCACTAAATTTATAACTTGCATCTAACTTACATAAATCCTCATATACATAATTCCGAACCGCACCTTTTCCATTTGTTGTCCGGTCCACTGTTTCATCATGAATGACGACAACTTTTCCATCTTTCGTTAATTGAACATCAAGTTCAATTCCATCCGCTCTAGAAGACTCAGCCGCTTCAAACGAAATCATTGTATTTTCTGGGTACGTTCCAGCCGCACCACGATGTGCAAATATAAGAGTCATCCTCACTCCCCCAATCTTATGCTATACTATACGAAAAAGGAGGTACTTCTATGAGACCATTACAAATTTCTCCAGATACTGCAGTCCGCTTATCAAAAGCACTAGGTGTTCCACTTGAACAACTCATGCATATGCCGCAGCACATTTTAATTCAAAAGCTAGTTGAATTAGAAAAACAAAATAAAGACGAAGAATAATACAGTCCTGTTTTGCAGGGCTTTTTATTTCCCTCCATTATACCATGGATACTTTCCCTACTAAAATTCTTCAATAGATGTACTTCGGTGCAATTTAGCCGTTCCTTCATCATTTAATAATGAATCATATCTTTTCTTTTTTGTTACAAGTCATAAAGAAAGTAGACTATTTATTTATAAGTCCCCATTGCATCCTTAAAACACGATAATACAAAACTAGAAAGCCTTTATATTATTTTTTATTGAACGTGCGGAGCATCCCCTGATTCGTATAGTTCTTTCGCCTTTTCCTCCCCGAATGTAGTTAAAATATAATGTTGCTCTTCTAACGCATCCATTGCTCTAGTTGCTTTACAAACGCTATCTTCTTGAGCATCCGAGAAATAATTGTGATCTTCTACAATTTTACTAAAATCTTTTTTCACCCATCTATCAGCAATTGCTAAAAGCTCATTTTTCTTCGCAAAGCTACTCTTATTTATGATTTCTTTTAACTTTTTAGCATTATTTTGAACCATTGGGATAGAGCCCGATTTTCGTTCTGCCACCACTTTTTGATGAGTCATGTGATGCATCGCTGTAATGACTTCGCTTTCAGTAGAATTTTCAGTAACATACACATCAACAAAGACTCCATCTACCTCTCTACCTACTATCGTTTGGTCTTCTTTTTTGTCCATTTGAGCACTCACCTCTTTATCTGCTGGATTATCGGCAAGTTCTAACATTCCAAATGTAACTGCTACAGCAAGAACTCCCATAGCTGCTACTATTCCTAACCAAGTTAAAATTTTATTTTTCATTCCCCTTCTCCCTATCTATACCTATTTAATTACCTTATAAAAAACTCACTTATATGTAATATTACTAAAAATAGGTTTTATTTTCCATGGTATGAAATAATCTCTTTTTCTCAACAAAATAAAAAGACCAACGAATCATAAAATTCATTGGTCATTGAGTGAAAAGTTTATTGGTTTTAAAATTGATATTAAGTATAGATTTCAAGAATTTGTCGGCTTAGCTAAAGAGTAAACCCTTACTATCTTTACTCTCAGCTAGCTTTATGTTCAAGTCTCAGTTTATCCGCAACCATTGCGATAAACTCAGAGTTCGTAGGTTTTGCTTTTGACATGGATACTGTATAGCCAAATAAGGATGAAATAGAATCAATATTACCACGGCTCCACGCTACTTCAATCGCGTGACGAATTGCGCGCTCCACACGGCTTGCTGTGGTATTATATTTCTTTGCGATATCTGGATACAATACTTTCGTAATCGATCCTAATAATTCGATATCGTTGTATACCATGGAGATTGCTTCTCGTAAATACATATATCCTTTAATATGAGCGGGTACACCAATTTCATGAATGATACTCGTAATACTCGCATCTAAGTTTTTCGGTTTTCCATCTACTGTTGTTGCTGATCGGAATGATGGTAGTGGACGTTTAATCATAGCGTTTGCTTTACCACTCACTTGACGAATATGACTCGTTAAATTCTCCATATCAAATGGTTTTAATATGAAATATGAGGCACCTAAGTCAACTGCTTTTTTCGTCACATCTTCTTGCCCGAATGCTGTCAACATAATTACGCTAGGCTGTCTTAACCTTTCAATATGTCGCATTTTTTCCAATACAGCTAACCCATCTAAATGTGGCATAATAATGTCTAAAACGAGTACATCAGGTTGCTTATCTGTTAATAAGTTTAAACACTCTTGACCATTATAAGCAATACCGATTACTTCCATATCATCTTGAGCGGCTACATAGCTCTCTAACATTGATACTAGTTCTTTATTATCATCCACAAGACATACTTTAATTTTCTCCACAGCTTTTCCTCCCTTACCGAATCGATTCTCCGACATGTGTATCCTTCTAGGCTACATGAATTGTTCGACAATTGTGTGAAAATTCCCTTTTAAAGTTTCTTACTTTCCGATAAAATCACAAAAAAATATGTTTATCGTTCATTTATTCCCTTTCGCAACACATTCCATCATAGAAATACAACGAAACGTTCAACCCTTTTCTTTTATTTTACAACAAAAAACACCTCTTGCGGAGCTTTTACAAAATTTCAACGAATTTTTCAACAGAAAAAACGAGCTAATATGTATTAGCTCGCTTTTTTCTCTTGATCATAAATATTAATTCCAGCTTGATGTAACATCCATTCAATATGAACACCATATCCTGATGTTGGATCATTTACAAATACATGTGTAACAGCACCAATCACTTTTCCATTTTGTACAATTGGACTTCCACTCATTCCTTGTACGATACCGCCCGTTTTCGCTAATAGGCGCTTATCTGTTACTTTTATGACCATACCCTTTGTGGCTGGAAATTTTTGCTGCACTGTACTAACAACTTCAATATCAAACGCTTCTACTTTATCTTGATCAATAACTGTTAATATTTTTGCCGGCCCTTCTTTTACTTGATGAGATAATGCGATAGGCATTGCTTTATCCATTATACCGTTTTTCATATTTGTATTTAATTTTCCAAAAATACCATATGGACTATTAATTGTAATATTGCCAATCACTTCACGATCTGGTGAGAATCTTGCTAATTTCTCCCCTGGATTCCCATGACTACCTCTTTCAATTGATGTAACTGTCGAGCGCATAATTTGTCCATCTTCGACTTGAATCGGCTTTTTTGTATCATTATCAGAAATAACATGACCAAGCGCCCCGTATTTCATAGAATCCGGATGAACAAATGTCATTGTTCCAATTCCAGCTGCCGAATCACGAATATACAAGCCAATTCGATAAGACGACTCACCGTTGTCTTTTTGTGGCGTTAGTTTCGTGCGAATATATTTTCCATCTCTTAACAATACAAGATTAAGCGGTTCACCTGTTTCTCCACTATTATGAATAAACGGTGCTACATCACTCATTCTTTCAATTGTTTTACCATTAATTTCAGTAATCATATCTCCAATTTGTACACCTGCTGTTTCACCAGGAGATATTTTACCTTTTTCAGTTTGAATTAAATGATGGCCTACAACAAGTACACCTTTTGTATTTAATTTCACACCAATTGATTGTCCACCTGGAATCACCTTAAAATCTTTTAACACTTTCACATTTACTTTTTTCACTGGAAAACCAGCAAGCTGAAATACCATATCAGCTTCACCATTTTGATGAGAATTTACCATAAGTCCTTGTTTTTGTTCATTCGAACTCACTGTAAACACATGACGATTTGTGGATGAAGCTTTGAAAACTGGTAATGATGATATTTCTGATTGTTGTCCCTCAAAAACAACAAGTTGTTTCGGTGATGAAATAAACGTTCGAAGCGGTTTAAAACATCCAATAAAAACTAAAGAAACAAGGAGACAAAGACCTATTATTTTTCGAAATTTTTCTAATTTCAACTTGTTCACTCTCCTCGCTCCTACCCCACATTCAGCCTTTTGGCTTCACTTTTTAATCTCTCCTTGCAGTGCTTTATTTATAACCGGAAGAATTAAGAAATCGTCATTTGAGAAAAAAAGCTATCCATTACTGGATAGCCTCTGCTGTCTGTTTAAAATGATGCGCTTGCGTAAGTAATTCTTTCGCATGCTCTGTCGTTAAATCTGTAATTTCCACACCAGAAATCATTCGAGCTATTTCTGTTACTTTATCCTCCATAGTTAAAACAGTAACTGATGTAATTGTCCGATCATTCGCTACTTGTTTTCGAATAAATAAATGCGAATCCGCCATTGAAGCTACTTGAGGTAAGTGCGTAATACAAAGTACTTGCGAGTTTACTGATACTCGATAAATTTTTTCCGCAATAGCCTGTGCGACCCGGCCACTTACACCCGTATCCACTTCATCAAAAATAACAGATGCAACCCCTTGATGCTTAGAAAAAATGCTTTTTAAAGCTAAAATGATACGAGATAACTCTCCACCAGAAGCAACCTTTGAAAGTGGTTTTAGCGGCTCTCCTGGGTTCGTTGAAATATAAAATTCCACATGATCGTAACCATCCGCCGTAAGTCTTACCGGTGCACCTTCCACAAGGGGCTCTTCTGCATTTCCTTCTCTCTTCATAATTCTCACTTCAAATTTCGTTTTTTCCATATATAATTCTTTTAATTCCTGATGAATTGCATTTGTAAGATGTTCTGCAAGCTCATGACGCATATTACTTAACAACGTTGCTTCTTTCAGAATAACACTTTCTAATTCCTTCAACTGTTTCTTCGTCGTTTCAATATGAACGTCTTTATTTTCAATCGTAAAAATTTCCTGTTCAATTTTATCAGCATACGCTAAAATCTCTTCTACAGTATTTCCATATTTTCTCTTCAGCATACGAATTTCATTCAAACGTGTTTCGATTTCATCTAAACGATTTGGATCATATTCCATCATATCGAGCTTTTCTCTCAGTTGATATGCAACCTCTTCTAACAAGTAATAGCTATTTGCAATTGAATCATGATTCTCTTGATACATTTCATCTAAATGTGTAATACTTTCCATTTGTCCCATTGCGCTTCTTACATTATCTAATCCTTGTCCGTCAGCACTTAACGAACGATATGCATCACCTAATGCTTTATAAATCTTTTCAAAATTAGAAATTTGCAATCGTTCCTCAGTTAATTCATTTTCTTCATCCATCTTTAAATCAGCTTTGCGAATTTCTTCATGCTGAAATTGAATTAAATCTAAGCGATGTGCCATTTGTTGTTCATTTTCACTTAACGATTTTAATTGTTTTTTTAATTTTTCATAGTCAGCGTATACATTTTGATATATGTCTAGTTGTTTAACGATTCGATCCCCATCAAAGTGATCAAGCATAAACAGATGTCGTTCTTCATTCATTAAATCTTGCGTTTCATGCTGTCCATGAATATCAACAAGTGTTTTCCCAATTTCTTTTAATATGCTAAGTGTAACAAGCTTCCCATTTACACGACATACACTCTTCCCGTTCGCAGCAATATCACGCTTCAAAATAATCATGCCATCTTCTATTTCTATATCTAACTCTTCTGCCTTTTCAATACATGGATGCTTCTCATCTTCAACATAAAACAGCCCTTCAATCTCAGCCTTTTCTGTTCCATATCGAACAAACTCTGCTGACCCACGGCCACCTACAAGTAAACTAATTGCATCAATAATAATCGATTTTCCGGCCCCTGTTTCACCGCTTAAAACCGTTAAACCTTTTTGAAAAGAAATATTTAATGCTTCAATAATAGCAAAGTTTCTAATCGATAATTCCGATAACAATGCCCCATTCACCTCGTTATAAAATAATCCCTTACTAAAGGATTTTCTCAGTTCTTCATTCAAATAATCATACTATATATTTGTATGTATATACTCTTCTAACCCGCTTCATTGTACCAAACATTTGTTTTACGGGTCAATCCATCTATTTTCTAACTTTATGCATACAAAATATTATATTACAATTAGAAAAATCATATTTTTAACCAATAAAAATATCTTGTTCACTTCCCACTTTACGATGGAAAGCAAACAAGATTTTTTGTTACAACATATTTAAGAAACGATCAGAGACAACACCTGTATCGTCAGGTGTACGGCAAATAATTAAGCAAGTATCATCACCACAGATGGTTCCGATGATCTCATCCCACTCTAAATGATCAATAAGTGCTCCAAGTGAATGAGCGTTACCAGGCAATGTTTTTAGCACAAGCATATGTCCTGCCGTGTCTAATTTTACAAATGAATCCACTAGATTTCGTTTTAATTTTTGTAACGGGTTAAATCGTTGATCGGCTGGCAAGCTATATTTATAGCGCCCATCATGTAATGGCACCTTCACTAAGTGCAGTTCTTTAATATCGCGCGATACTGTTGCTTGCGTTACATTAAATCCCTCATTACGTAAAATATCAACTAATTCATCTTGTGTTTCAATTTCTTTGTTTGCAATAATTTCCCTGATTTTAATATGGCGCTGACCTTTATTCATACATTTGCACCTCACACTATCTCTTACCATAGTTTAAACATTGGTATACTTCACTTATTTATGTTAACTTATAATTCGTTTCTTGTACACAATTGTTTTTACAATCATTATACAATTACAACAAAAAGAGGAACAACATATGTTATTCCCCTTTCCCTTTTTGTTTTAGAACGTCATGCGCTTCTGTAACAACTTGCTCTATAGAAATCGGAGAATGATTTTCGCCATTCTCACGTTCACCATGCCATTTCAGATGAATTAAAAATTCAATATTACCATCCCCACCCGTAATTGGTGAGAATGTTAAACCTTCCACATCATAGCCCTCTTTTAAAGCAAAATCGACAATCATTTCCACAACAGCTTCATGTACTTTTCTATCACGAACGATACCTTTTTTCCCAACTTGCTCTCTTCCAGCTTCAAACTGCGGTTTAATTAATGCTGCTACATCTCCGTTAGGCATAAGCATTGTTTTTAAAACCGGCAGTATAAGCTTTAATGATATAAATGAAACATCAATACTTGCAAATTGAGGT
Source organism: Bacillus sp. FG16 (assembly GCF_057809515.1). Taxonomy (NCBI): domain Bacteria; kingdom Bacillati; phylum Bacillota; class Bacilli; order Caryophanales; family Bacillaceae; genus Bacillus; species Bacillus sp. FG16. Next base: position 53,679 of record NZ_JBMDKC010000001.1, on the reverse strand, counting down.
AAACCACGTTCTAAGTCTGCTGGTGTCACGTAACGGAAGTTTGTTCGTTCCATTACAACAACACGCTCATCTTGACGTAATTTCCACGCTAGTTGATTGTATCCTACATCTAATGCATAAGATAATTTCGCTCCATTTTGAAGTGCGCAATCTGTAAAGCCACCAGTTGATGAACCAATATCTATCATAACTTTATCTTGTAAATCAAGATGAAATGTCTCTAATGCCTTTTCAAGTTTATAACCACCACGACTTACATACGGCATAACTTGCCCCTTCACCGTAATCTCAGTATCTTGCGAGATTTTCTCTCCTGGCTTATCAAGTCTCATTTCATTTGCATATACGAGTCCGGCCATAACGGCGCGCTTTGCTTTCTCACGCGTTTCTATAAGTCCTCGCTCTACTAATAGTACATCTACTCTTTCTTTTTTTACGCTCATTTGTTACGCCCTTTTTTGTTTTGATGGAATCATTGTATGAATACGGTCTACAACAGCATCTGTCGTTAAACCAATTTCTTCTAATAATTTTGTTACACTTCCGTGCTCTATGAAGCGGTCTGGAATACCCATTCGTTCAACTAATGCACTATGGTAACCATTTTCAGATGCAAATTCAACTACTCCTGTTCCAAAACCACCGATTAAACAAGCTTCTTCAATCGTTAAAATCGGTATATTCTTTCCTAGAAGATCATGTAAATATGCTTCATCCATTGGTTTAATAAAGCGAGCATTCACTACTTTCACTGAAACTCCAGCTTTTTCAAGACGCTCAGCGGCTTCCATTGCCATTGGTATTGTCGTACCAAACGTTAAAATAGCTGCTTGTGTACCCTCTTTTAACGTCTCCCACGTACCGATTGGAATCGCCTTTAATTCTTCATCCATAGGAACGCCAAGTCCATTACCGCGCGCATAACGCAGTGCGATTGGTCCATCTTCATATTGCATTGCCGTATAAACTAAATGTTGCCCTTCATTTTCATCTTTCGGCATCATAAGCACCATATTTGGCAAGTGACGTAAGAATGAGATGTCAAATACACCTTGATGCGTTTCACCATCTGCTCCTACTAATCCCGAGCGATCTATTCCGATGAAAACATTTAAGTTTTGGCGGCATATATCATGAACAACTTGGTCATATGCTCTTTGTAAAAATGTCGAATAAATTGCTAAGAATGGCTTCATTCCTTGCGTTGCCATACCTGCTGCCATTGTTGTAGCATGCTGCTCTGCAATACCTACATCAATCATACGATCTGGGAATTCTTTTTGGAATTTCTCAAGTTTTGATCCAACAGGCATTGCAGGTGTAATTGCTACGATACGCTCATCCGCTCTCGCTAGCTTAAGTACTGTTTCACTAACAACAGCACTCCATGCTGGTGCAACTTCTTTCGGCTTAACGAAGTCACCTGATTCAATTTTATAAGGTCCTGTTCCATGCCAAGTTCCAATAACGTCACTCTCAGCCGGTTTATAACCTTTTCCTTTTTTCGTAATAACGTGAACAAGTACTGGACCTTTTGTTTTCTTTGCATATTGCAACGTTTCGAATAACTTTTCATAATCATGCCCATCGACTGGACCTAAATATGTAAAGCCTAACTCTTCGAAAAAGACACCAGATACTAGTAAATATTTAAGACTATCTTTTATTTTCTCTGCTGTCGCAGCCACTTTCCCACCAACTGCTGGGATTTTCTTTAATATATACTCTAATTCATCTTTTACCCAGTGATATTTTCCTGCTGTACGTAAACGACCGAGTACATTATGAAGCGCACCAACGTTTGGTGCAATCGACATTTCATTATCATTCAAAATAACAATCATGTCTGTTTTTTCATGTCCAATATGGTTCAATGCCTCTAAAGCCATTCCGCCTGTTAAAGCACCATCCCCAATAATTGGTATAACATATTCTTTCGTTTTCTTTAAATCACGTGCCAGAGCCATTCCCATTGCAGCCGATAACGACGTTGAGCTATGACCAGTTTCCCATACATCGTGCTCACTTTCGCAACGTTTCGGAAAACCACATAGACCTTGATATTGCCTTAATGTACCAAACTCTTTCGCGCGTCCAGTTAAAATTTTATGTACATAGGATTGATGTCCTACATCCCATAAAAATTTATCTTGCGGGCTATCAAATAATTTATGCAGAGCAATTGTGAGTTCTACTACACCTAAATTAGGTGCAATATGTCCACCTGTTTGAGAGAGCTCTTCAATTAAAAACTTACGAATATCCTCACTCAATCCCTCTAGTTCACTGATAGACATATCTTTCAAAAAACTAGGGTTTTGAATTTGCGTTAGATCCACATGGATCACTCACTTTCATTTCATAATCTGTCAACATGTCAAATATTATAAAAAACATTTACACAAAACAAGAAATTCTCTTTTCTATTTTTCGTCTTGTCCCGCTATTAACCAGTCTATTGCGCCTTAATCCTATTATAAACCATATTTCTTTAGGCGATGAAAAAAATAGCCGCTAACACGAAGTGATAACGGCAATGTAATCTACATATATTTTTGCCAATAACAAGAAAAGAAAAACCTTTTCCTACATTTATATCATAAAATGATGAATGACTCAACAAATGAAAACGCTGTTATATTAGTTATTACGTTTTGCAATCAAATCGCAAATAGATAGTAAATATTCATCTTGTAATTGCAAGGAGCTAATCGCACCTTTTGCTTCTGCAATTGTTTCTTCTAAAATATCCTTTGCTCTATCTACAGTAAACAACGTCGTATATGTGCTCTTTTCATTAGAAAGATCGCTACCAATCGGTTTTCCAATCTCTTCTTCGGTTCCTTCGACATCTAAAATATCATCTCGAATTTGGAAAGCTAGACCGATATATTTGGCAAACGTAAGCAACCTTTCTTCTTGCTCTTCTGTCGCATCAGAAAGTATCGCACCCGCAAGTACAGCAAATTCAAGCAGTTTTCCGGTCTTATGTTTATGGATGTACTCCAATTCATCAATCGTAAGGCGTTTCCCTTCAGCTTCCATATCTGCCACTTGTCCGCCAACCATTCCTTCTGGTCCTGCTGCTTTTGCAAGTTCAAGTACAAGTCTTACTTTTTTTTCGGCAGAAATTTCTTTTTGTTCATATGCCATAATAACTTGAAAAGCATACGTCAATAAGCCATCTCCTGCTAAAACTGCCATCGCTTCACCAAATACTTTGTGATTTGTGGGCTTTCCTCTTCTTAAATCATCATCATCCATACAAGGTAAATCGTCATGAACTAACGAATATGTATGAATCATTTCAAGAGCACAAGCTGCACCTACTCCAAGATTTCTTTCTTTCCCGAACGCTTGTAATGTTGCAAACAAAAGTAACGGGCGGAGACGTTTTCCACCCGCTTCCAAAGAATATGCCATCGCTTCACGAAGTACATTTGGACATTGTAATTCATTTGCATAGCTTACAAGTTTCTCTTCTACGAAAGTTTTACTTTCCTTCAAAAAAGTATCAAAAGCAATCGTCACTATGCTTCATCTCCTAAAGCAGTAAACGGTTCAAGCTCTCCATCTTCCCCAAGAATAACTGCCATTTGTTCTTGTACATTCTTCAACTTCTCATCACAAAGCTTAGATAATTCCATACCCTCTTTAAAATAAGAAATTGCTTCTTCTAAAGGTACGTCACCTTGTTCTAGCTTAGAAACAAGATGCTCAAGTTGCGAAATTGCCTCTTCAAAGCTTAATTTATTTTCCATTATTCAATTCACGCTCCTCTATGCCTGATACGCTACAATCTAGTATTCCATCTTGTAATTGAACTGAAACAGCATCTCCAAGGCTTACATCTTTCACACTTTTTAACACTTGCTTCTCTTCATCATATACAAGCCCGTACCCTCTCATCATTACTTTAAGCGGACTTAACGCTTCAAGTTTTTGAGCAGCTCTTACAAAGGCAAATTCTTTCGTTTGGAGTAACGTTTGCATTTCACGTTGTAATTGCTTTTGCAACGTTTCAACAGCTACCTTCGTTTGCATAATTTTTTGAGATGGGTGGTGCTTCTCTAAATAAAATGAAAGTTGCTTTAACTGATTCACCTTTTTATCAATATAGCGCTCTTTCGCTAAAACAAGCTGTTCTAGCGCTCTATCTAATTGCTCTTCCTTTTGCTCATATACTTGTCTTGGATAACGGAACGCATACGATTTTTGCAACACTTGTAGTTTTTCTTCTTTTTTATGTACTAACTCTTTCATTGCTCTTTGCAATCTCAGAGTTCTTTGTAATACCTTTTCTTGTAACTCTATAATGTTAGGTGCTGCTAGCTCAGCTGCTGCAGTCGGTGTTGGCGCGCGTAAATCTGCAACAAAATCTGCGATTGTAAAATCCGTTTCATGGCCTACTGCCGAAATAATAGGAATTTCACTCTTAAAGATTGCTCTTGCAACCATTTCCTCATTGAAAGCCCATAATTCCTCAATAGAACCTCCACCACGACCAACGATTAGTACATCTATCTCTCCCATTTCATTCGCTGTACGAATCGCTTGTACAATCGAGGGAGCCGCTGACTCCCCTTGTACAAGTACCGGAAATACAATAACATTCCCAATTGGATAACGACGTTTAATCGTTGTTATAATATCACGAATCGCTGCTCCTGTTGGCGACGTAATTACACCTATTGTTTTAGCGTAAGGAGGAATTGTTTTTTTATAAACTTGAGAAAAAAGTCCTTCTTCTTCTAAACGAACTTTTAACTGTTCGTACGCTAAATGTAAATTTCCGACTCCGTCAGGCTGCATGTCTTGAATATAAATTTGATAAGAACCACTCGCCTCGTAAACAGAGATTTTCCCTTTCACGAGTACCTTCATCCCATTTTCAGGTTTGAATTTAATATTACGATTATGACCCGCAAACATAACCGCTGCGATTCTTGCATTTTCATCTTTCAATGTAAAATACATGTGGCCACGGCTATGATTTTTAAAGTTGGAAATTTCACCTTTTAACCAAACAGACTGCAAATGCGGATCATATTCTATTTTTGTTTTTATATAGCGTGTTAACGCTGTAACGGTTAAATATTGCTTCTCCATTTCTCTCTCCTCATAGCCGACTCAAATTATTTACAAACGACACCTGTACGTTTGGCAGATTCAACAGTATTATGAAGAAGCATTGTGATTGTCATTGGACCAACACCCTTTGGCACAGGTGTAATGTAACCCGCAACATCTAACACGTTGTCAAAGTCAACATCACCACAAAGTTTTCCTGTTTCTAAACGGTTAACACCAACGTCAATTACAACCGCTCCTTCTTTAATATAATCCGCTGTTATCATTTTAGGTCGTCCAACAGCTACGATTAAAATATCAGCTAACTTCGATAACTCTTTCATATTTTGCGTCTTAGAATGACAATATGTGACAGTTGCATTTTCATTTAAAAACAATTGCCCCACTGGTTTACCGACAATATTACTTCTTCCAATTACTACTACATGTTTTCCAGAAATATCAAGATTTGTTTCTTTTACTAATTCTACAATACCATGCGGTGTACATGGAAGGAATGTATCTTGTCCCGTCATCATACGTCCCACGCTGATTGGGTGAAATCCGTCTACATCCTTTTCTGGTGAAATTCTTTCAATGATAGCTTTTTCTTCAATATGTTTTGGTAAAGGTAATTGCACTAATATGCCATTAATACGGTCATCGCCATTTAAGCGATCGATTTCAGCAAGCAAACGTTCCTCAGTAATTGTTTCAGGAAGTTCAATTAGCTCTGAGTAAATCCCTACTTGTTCACAGCCTTTTTCTTTTCCTTTCACATAAGAACGAGATGCTGGATCTTCTCCAACTAAAATAACTGCTAATCCTGGTACAATACCTTGCTCTTTCAACTTCACAACTTCTTCTGTTAATTGTGCTCGTTTTTTCTCCGCAACTTCATTTCCTTTGATGATTACTGCTACCATTTTAAGATTCCCCCTTAAAGAATTTACAGTGTATCTTTTATATTAGATAAAACGCCGTTAATAAAACGACGAGATTCCTCATCCCCAAATGTTTTAGCAATTTCAATTGCTTCGTTAATTGTTACGTTGTGTGGAATTTCTTCCATGTATTTCATTTCATACACAGCTACACGTAAAATACTGCGATCAACAATGCTAATACGCTCAAGCTTCCACTTTTTTAAGTTTTGACGAATCGCTTCATCGATTGCTTCTTTATTTTCTACAAAACCTACTACAAGTGACTCTAGAAACTCATTTGTTTCTTCGCCTTCATCTAGCGTGTTTTCCACTGCTACTTTCGGTTCTAATTCACCTGTAATATCCATTTGGTATAATGCTTGCATTGCTCTTTCTCTAGCCGTCCTACGTTTCATTGTAACTCTCCTTTATGCTTCAAGTCTTTCCTTATACTTTGTTATATTATTATAATTTATAAGCCGTCAATTCACTTACTCTTACAGTTTTCATTGATTTTCCAACCTTATAATACAATGATAATAACACAATTTATCGTTTCACACACGGGTTACAAGGCTGAAAAATAATAAAAAGATTAACTTCAAGTTCCATATCTTATCACAATGTACGTTTTTTGGAAAAACGACACATTTTCTTGTTTATTTCTTATTTTTTGAAATAGTATAATAATTAGAGGGTTGTAATTTGTGAAGAAATGAAACGATAAAAAAGATGCCTATGTTACTAGGCACCTTTTCATTCTTACACTGGTTCGATTTCTGTTTTTTGTGTTTCGAATGTTACGCCAACGATGTGAACATTCACTTCTTTTGGCTCAAGTCCTGTCATTGTAAAGAGTGCTTGGCGAATATTGTCTTGAATCTTTTGTGCAACAACTGGAATTGCTACACCAAAATACATTACAACATAAAGGTCAACGATAATATCTTCGTTTGCTAATTCAACCTTTACACCTTTACCGTGATTTTTCTTACCTAACTTCTCAACAACATCTGTAGCAAAATTACCGCGCATTGCCGCTACACCTTCTACTTCAGCAGCTGCAATACCTGCAATTACTTCAATTACTTCTGGTGCAATTTCTACTTTACCAAGAGTTGTATCTTGACCCATATCTAACATATGTTCAGCCATGAAAAAAACCTCCTTTAATGTATCACTGCGTCACAAGTTCATGCTCTTCCAAAAATTTCGTATTAAACTCACCTTTTACAAAATCAGGATGATCTAGCAATTGCAAATGGAACGGGATTGTTGTATGTACGCCTTCAATGACAAATTCACTAAGTGCGCGCTTCATTTTTGCAATTGCCTCTTCACGTGTTTTTCCGTGAACAATTAATTTAGCAACCATCGAATCATAGAAAGGTGGGATTGAATATCCCGGATATACAGCTGAATCGACGCGAATACCAAATCCTCCTGGTGGTAAGTACATTTCTACTTTACCTGGAGATGGCATAAATTTTTTGGCAGGGTTTTCCGCATTAATTCGACATTCAATTGCCCAACCATTAAATTGTACTTCTTCTTGCTGTAACGATAACTTTTCTCCTGAAGCAACAAGAATTTGTTCTTTAATTAAGTCCATTCCCGTTACCATTTCAGTAACCGGATGCTCAACCTGAATTCTCGTATTCATCTCCATGAAATAAAAGGTTTTCGTTTTATATTCATAAATAAACTCAACCGTACCAGCACCTGTATAATCAACCGCTACCGCCGCTTTAACTGCCGCTTCACCCATCTGCTTGCGAATATCTTCATCAAGTGCAGGTGATGGACTTTCTTCTAATAGTTTTTGCAAACGGCGCTGAATTGTACAATCACGCTCTCCTAAATGAATGGCATTTCCGTGTGTATCTGCCATTATTTGAATCTCAACATGGCGGAAATCTTCAACGTACTTTTCTAAGTATACACCAGGGTTCCCAAAAGCGGTACTAGCTTCTTGCTGTGTAATTTGAATTCCTTTTATAAGCTCTTCTTCATGGCGTGCAACACGAATACCTTTTCCGCCGCCACCTGCAGTCGCTTTAATAATAACTGGATATCCAATTTGATTAGCAAGCTCGATCGCTTCTTCGGTATTTTTAATAATTCCTTGTGAACCTGGTACAATCGGAACCCCTGCTTCTTTCATTGTATCACGAGCAACGTCTTTTGTGCCCATCTTTGAAATAGCTTCTGGACTTGGACCGATAAAAATCAAGTTACATTCACGGCATAACTCTGCGAAATCTGCATTCTCTGCTAAAAATCCGTATCCCGGATGAATAGCATCGCAGCCTGTTAACTTCGCAACGCTAATAATGTTCGTCAAATTTAAATAGCTTTCTTTCGAAATCGTTGGTCCTACACAATACGCCTCGTCTGCAATCTGTACGTGAAGTGACTCTTTATCTGCTTCTGAATAAATTGCAACTGTTTCAATATCCATTTCTTTACAAGCACGAATAATTCGTACAGCAATTTCCCCACGATTGGCTATTAATACTTTTTTTATCATCACAAAGACTCCCTTATTACGCTTTTACAAGAAATAGCGGTTGTCCATATTCAACAAGCTGTCCGTTATTAACAAGAATTTCAACAATTTCGCCCTCTACATCAGCATCAATTTCGTTAAATAACTTCATAGCCTCGACAATACATACGATAGAATCTTTCGATACTCTATCCCCAACACTTACATATGGAGGTGTATCAGGCGAAGAAGAAGAATAGAATGTACCTACCATCGGTGATGTGATTTTATGTAGGTTTTCATTTTGAACAGCCTTCTTCTCTTCTTGTTTTGGCGCTTCTGCTTGCGCTGCTGCTACTGTCGTTTCAACTTCAACAGGCGCTACTGGTTGCATAGCTTGTTTTGCTGCAGGTGCTTGCACAGCAACAACTTCATTACCACGCTTTTTCATTTTGATTGTTGTACCGTCTTTTTTGTATTCAAATTCATCAATATTAGAGCTATCAATTAATTTAATTAATTCACGAACTTCTTGAATTTTAAACATGTAAAATCCACTCCCATACTCTTGTTTGTCCCGTTTTTACAGATTCTCGTCACGAAAACTAGATTGACTGTAAAAATACGATGTATTCTATTAGAAAATATATTTCATTAACTAATAGAAATATTTACTATTTCCATCTTACGATAAATTTTTTAAACATTCCAATTTATATTTCTTTATAATAAATCGAAACTCCTGTAAAAATATTATTCCAATAAAAATTTAATACCTAGTAATAATACCAAGTTTCACATGAAATTGGCAAGACCACTTCTTAAAAAACATTCACTACTTTAGCAAAACGTTACACAGCAAACATGCCATTCCCTCTCTACTCTTCACCACACCTATAGTCAATAACATATTTTTACCAAATATTATTTTTTTGTTTACACGCCGTTCATCATTCCTTCATATAAGAATAGTATGTTCAAAGTGTAGAAAATATATTGTGTCGAGGTGTGGAAATATGATATGGCTCATTCTCTTTTTACCTGCCGTAATCGTTTGGGCATGTGTTCTTTGCATCCACGTCAAATCCGGAAAAAGTAATCATCAGTACCATGAACCATTAATCTTTTACTCGCAACGTGTTTCTCCATTCCGAGTTGAACATAGTAAAAATAACTACAAAGACGAAATAGAAAAAAGCTATCGAAAATGATAGCTTTTTTCTATTCACACATTTACTTACATACTCTATTTTACTATTTGCATACCCTTTGCTTAGTAAAAGATAATAATCCGCAGGGAAATCCCTGCGGATTAAAGTTTCACTTATTTCGCTGGTGGATCAAATTTCACACCTACATCTTTTGATCCGCCTTCACTTCTTACAAGTTGAATAATTTTATTTGCTTCTTTCTGTGAATGTTTTGCCGCTTTAACCGTTACTCTAATATCAGTACCATCAGCTCTTACAAGAGCATCTGGATATCCTCCTTGAGATTTAATTACTGTCTCAAGTAATTCTTGCTTCGTTTCCATTGTAGTGATTGCATCAAAGTTATCTTTCGCTTTACTCTTTTCTGTTGCTGAAGATTTCGAAGAATTCATCACTTCTTGTAATTTCGCTTTCGCTTCACTACGTTGATCTTCCATTTGCATACGTAAAGCTGTGAAATTCTCATCACTTGATTGAACTGATACATTGCCCTCTTTTTTACTTGTTTCTTTTTTAGTATTTTCTTTTTTGTCTGTTTCTTTATTCGTTGTTTCCTTGCTTGTATTTTCTTTTTTCGGAGTTTCTTTAGGTGCTTCGTTTGTTACTGCTTTATCAGTACCTTGTTTTTCTTGTCCAATCTTTTCACCTGTTGCTGGCGATGCTGTATTCATTTTGTCAGGAGTTGTCACGTAATACACCGATAGTACAACAACTAAACTTAACATCGTTAATAGCCAAACTGTTTGTTTTTTTAACACTTTATTTCCTCCCTATCAATTTTTCGGTGAAACTGAAACGCGATGGGCCGGTACATCTAGCAGCCTTATCACAGCTTCTTTTACCATTGCTTTAACTTGTATATTATCCACTCCCTTTGCTACGACAAGAACACCACGTACTTTCGGCTTCTCTGTTCGTAAAACAACAGGAGTTTCTTTATCCCCTTCACGTATAATGACAGTCTTTTCATCAAGAGACTCGTCCTCTACTTCTCTTTTACCGCCTGTTTTATCTGTTTCACCTGTTGTTTGTGAGCGTTTCACTGTATTTTTTTCTAAAATTTTTTCTTCAGATGAATCTAAATTCACTTTAATCGTTACGTCTTTTACTCCTGCTATTTCTTCTAAAGCAGTTTTTAATTCTTGTTCATACGCTTTTTCATATTTTTCTACATTTGACATACTATCATTACTTTTTTGTCCGAAAGTTGGTACGTCTTTTTCTTGATTTTGAGTTTTTTGTTCTTTAAATACAGGTACTTCTTCTTTTTTACTTGAAAAGAGACTACTAGAAAACATAAGCAAAATTCCAAGTATGAGTAGGACAAGTAAAAACTTAGGTGTTACCTTTTTACCCTTCTCGTTGCTTTCTTTTTGATCCCCATTCAATAAGTTTCGAAAAAATGAGAACTTCGAATTTTTATCTTTATTGTCCATTTACTCTACCTGTCCTCCCTTCCATTTGAACTTGGATTTGTTTACCCTCTAGTTGCCACCTGCTTGAAAAGAAATCTTTCATTTCTACATTCGTTTCTTCCACTTTTTTTGGAGGCTCTTTCGTGTTAATTTCAATTGGCTTTACTGTTTCGATTGCATCATTTTTACTACGTTCTTTTTCTTTCAACGTCACAACAACAGATTGAATATCTTTCGCTGACTTTACTTCTTCTATATTTTCTGCTGCGACTATTTGTATTTCAGAGACAGTCATACCATACTTTTTCTCAAACTCTTTTCCTACTTCTTTTTTCATTTTGGTAGCCATCTCTTCTAAACTATATGCACGTGTTAGAGCTTGTATTTCTTTTTTCTTCGAATCTATTGAATTTTTTACAGATCCTTCTGCTACGTACTTTTCTTCATTAAAATTTGCAATTACTTCATTTACATCTGTCTGCAATAGTTTAAAAAGAGGCGTTAAAATTAATACAACTAACAAAAGACTTACAACGAATTTAACGTACTTTTGCAAATTCGAATTTGGAAGAATAAGATGAAGCATTGTCGCTAAGAGCAAAAAAACGATAATATTTCTGATCCACTCTGTAACAAATTGCATACTCTTCACCTCCTACCGCATCATAAGTGTAATATTCCCCGCAGCAATAATAATTGTAATACTTAAAAAGAACATAAATGATACGATAGCTAAGCAAGCAAATACGTAAATGATACTTCGTCCAATAATGTCTAAGCATTGAATAATTGCTCCGCCGCCAACCGGTTGCAATACTGCTGCTGCGAATTTATAAATAAATGCGATACAGAAAATTTGAATCGCTGGAAAAGCAACAATTAAACATAAAATGACGAGCCCAATAATTCCGACTGTGTTTTTCAATAATCCTGATGCGCTAATAACAGTATCTGCCGCTTCCGTAAACATCCTTCCAACTACTGGAATGAAGTTTCCTGTTACAAATTTAGCAGTTTTCACAGCTATTCCATCAGCAACGGCTGTTGCTGTTCCTTGTACAGATAATACTCCTAAAAAAATTGTTAAAAAGACACCGATAATCCCTACGCTAACGTTTTGCAGAAGCTTGGATAATTTCGTCACTTTATATTGATCACTCATTGTACTTACAATACTTAATATCGTTGCCAGTAATAAAAGTGGTAGAACGATATAATTCATAAGAAGCCCACTCGTATTCATTAAGAAAATGATAACCGGATGAAAAAATGATACAGATACAACCCCGCCCCCAGTTGCTATAAGCGCCAGCAAAATTGGCAATAACGCTAATATGAAATCTACCATTGTTTGTATCGTTTCTCTTGCATATGTCATAACGACATAAAAACTATTTAAAGCAAAAATAATAAGTACCATATATACAACAGCATCAGCAATTTTACTTACGCTACTTTTTGAAAAAGCGGATTGCAGTGATTGCAACAATGCACTAAAGATTGTGAGCATAATAAGTGTGCCAAGCAGTTTTCCATTAGCAGCAAGCTCATGAAATAAATATTTTAATAACCCTATCATCCACTCTTTTAGAGAGAATTCTTTTTCTCCCTTTACAAACTCCATAAAGCTCCCTTTTTGACTCTCTGGCAAATAGCCTCCATATTTTGTAACAAGCCCGTCCCAAAATTGCTTCACATCTTCAATTCCGAGCTTATCCAATTGTTGATCAACGACGTTTGTTTCTACAGGAGAAGCTTGTACAACAACCGGTAAAGAAAAGAAAAGGAAGCAAGCAAATAGCAGCTTAGCTCCAAACCTCCTCAACATTCACTCCCCCTTATCCCGTCGGTAAAAATCCGAGAATAGTTTCAATTACAACCGTCAAAATAGGAATCGCCATAACGAGAATTAAGATTTTCCCAGCAAGTTCAATTTTCGAAGCGATGGCACCTTGACCAGCATCTTTTGTAATTTGGGCTCCAAACTCAGCAATATAAGCAATTCCAATAATCTTTAGTAACGTTTCCACGTAGACGTTACTAACTTTCGCTTCACTTGCTACTCTCTCAATCATTTGTAAAATAGAATGAATTTGATCGATTAAAATAAGAAACATCACGCTACCTACGAACACAATAAATAAAGATGTAATACTAGATTTATGCTGATTCAAAACAGCAGCTAAAAACGTAGCAACGAGGCCTAATCCGACAATTTGTATAATTTCGATTCGAACCGCCTCCTTTACTGGAAGAGAAAGACACTTTTAATCTTGTCAAATAGCGTATTAATTAAAAATGCAACATGAAATAAAATGACGACAAAACCGACAAGGATAACCCAATTTGCAATATCCTCCCGCTTTAATTCTTTTAGTACAGTATGAATGAAAGCTAAAACAATGCCGATTCCGGCGATTTGAAATATTAATCCAACATCAATGGACATCGCCTTTCTCCCCCCTATAGCAGTAAAATTACAATAAGTAGCCCTGCTAGTACCCCTAAGCTCTTGATCATTTTTTCGTATTGCAGTTGTAATGCTTTCGCTTCTCCTTCTTCTCTCTCCAAATGTGTAATACATAAGCGAATATGTTTTTGTTGTGATTCACGATCATGTTGCCCGAGCGTTTCACCAAATTGCTGCAGTATTTCATACTCAGTTTGTTGAAATGCGGTTAACTTCCAGTTCTCTTTCAAACTATCTATCCACGCTTCTCTTACTGTTTGTTCTCCACTTTCTAGTTTTTTAGCGAAACTTTGAAATATCCAATTTAATGGCTTCGGCATTTGTTTCACTAATCGCTCGGCAGCTTCAGATAAAGGTGTGTGTCCATACATAATTTCTGCTTCTAATGATTGTAATGCCGCCTTTAATAACCTAAGTTGCCGCGGTCTCTCACTGTACCTTTTAGCGTATGAAAATCCGAAAAAGGTGCTGACAGCAACTATTAATACCGCACCAAATATTTTCACCATACGCCTTGCGCCTTTTTATGAGGTAGTACTGGTTTTCCAGCTCTATCTTTCACTTGCATTACCGTTCCTGGACCTCTCGCTTTTGACAATTCCACAAACCTGTCAAACACGCCAAGTTCCAGCACCGCTTTTAGTGATGGCCGCTTTACAACATCTTCATAGGAAAATCCGTGTGCACTTATAAAAAGCTGAACACCTGCATGCACCGCTTCCATAATTGCTTCACTATCTTCTTTACGGCCAATTTCATCTACGATCAAAATATCAGGACTCATAGAACGAATCATCATCATCATTCCTTCAGCCTTTGGACATGCGTCTAACACATCGACTCGTGTGCCAAAATCATATTGCGGGATTCCTTTCACACAGCCAGCAATTTCTGATCGTTCATCAACAATCCCCACTTTACAGGAAGGAATTTCCGAAGCACTTACCCCTTGACTCATGCAGCGTGCCACATCTCTTAAAAGTGTCGTTTTTCCCGTTTGTGGAGGGCCAATTACCATCGTGTTTAACCATCTTGTTTCATACAAATATGGCAAAAGCGGTTCAGCAATTCCTATTTTTTGACGAGCGATACGAATATTAAAGGAAGAGACATCACGAATCATTTTCACTGCGCTTTTTTCTGTAATGACTTTTCCCGCTAACCCGATTCTATGCCCCCCGCGAAGCGTCACATACCCACGTTTTAATTCCTCTTCCATCGTATAAATTGAGAATTGACTTAACTTATTCAATAAGTAAATAGCATCCTCTGCAGTAGTGATATAGTCATAAAAAAATACCTTTCCATGTGCAATACACTCTAGCGGTCTTCCAATTCGAACACGAATTTCCTCTAAAGCATCGTATTGCTTACATTCTTCAATTAAGTACTTCATCGTTTTTGGTAAAACTTCTAATACCTCTTTCATCGGCTTCTCCCCACTATACTCGACTTACTATTTCAGTAATGCGATAAAAATACAGCAAATTCCAAGCGCTAGAAAAAAGAGCTTCAAGAAAGAAATTTCACTTGCTACACTCGCTATCCCAATTGTCATTGTTAAAATTAATACGGTAGGTCCAACAAACGCTAACATACCATTTATAAACAACGCTTTCTTCGCATCATTCACATAAAGCATAAGCAAAGCAGCAAATATCTCCGCACTACCTGAAAATAATCGAAGTGCTCCCATAACAAGCACGGATGTTTCCATTGCCGCTAGCCACTGTTTCATTCTTCCACCTTCTCCCGTAACAGTTACTAACTTCATATTCTAAAAAAGAATATATTTGTACAACCATATGCAGAGGTTGTCTATTTCAGAAGCAAAAACATAACTTTTCTCTAAAGTCTGCATTTTAATCTGAATATTCATATTATTTTATGGTATATTATGGTATATTTAGTTTAAAAGGGGTATAAGCCATGCAGCACGTCACTTTATTACCACTAGATTTATGCTATACAAATGTGATTTTCGAGCTATCAAGTGATCCACATATAAAAAATGCATTAGGGCTAACGGTAGAAAACATCGAAGACACGAAAACATTTCTTCTTTTCGCAATAGAAGAAGAACATCAAAAGAAATCATTATCGAGAATGATTGTGAATGAAGAGAATGAAATAATTGGCCTCACCACACTTAAACATATTAATAATGAGAAGAAGCAATCTCACATTGGTAGTTGGCTCGGCTATCCGTACTGGGGAAAAGGCTATAACGAGGCTGCTAAAAAAGAAATCTTTAAAATCGCTTTTTTAGACTTACAACTTTCCTACGTATTTGCTGGTGCTAAAACGAATAATATCCGCTCGTTAAAAGCACAAGAAAAACTACCTTATATTTCATTGCATGTGGAAAACAAGTTTCCAGACGAACACGCTGCACTAGAGAAAGAAGTAAAGTCAACTTGCTCTCTGCATGTCGTGTCACGTGAAAATTTTTTAAACTGGTTGGAATTACAGAGTGAGGAGGAAAAATATGAAGGCATTGAAAATTAGTTTAACCGTTGTAGTAGAATTAGCTCTTATTTATCTTTTTTCATTGTTGGTCGGTTGGTCATTTATAGAGACCTTTTTCCTTGGTAGTTTAGGGATATTTGCAATTATGTGGTTAATTATTATGAGTAACCATAGAAATAACATTACAGATCACGCAATAAGTAAAACATTAACTGGCGTTGAGACTGGCGAAATAAAACCATTTCAAATTGTTTTGACTCCATCTATTATGGCTACTCTTTCACTTGTTTTAGTAAGTTTTATTATAACCACTATTTACTATCTACCCTATTTCCTATAAAAAAAGCACTCGTGATTATCACGAGTGCTTTTCTACTATGCACGAGAAACGTATTTACCTTCACCAGTGTTGATGATAAGCATTTCGCCTTCGTTAATGAAGATTGGTACTTGTACAACAAGACCAGTTTCTAATGTAGCTGGTTTTGTTACGTTAGAAGCAGTATCACCTTTAATACCAGGCTCTGTTTCTGACACTTTTAATTCAACTGTATTCGGAAGTTCAACACCAAGTACTTCGCCTTGGTAAGTCATGATTGCTACTTCCATGTTTTCTTTTAGGAATTTAAGCTCGCGCTCGATTTGTTTTTCACCAAGCTCGATTTGCTCATAAGTTCCGTTATCCATAAATACGTGAGCCTCACCACTTGCGTATAAGTATTGCATACGACGGTTTTCGATGTGTGCTTTTTCTACTTTCTCACCTGCACGGAATGTTTTCTCCTGAACAGATCCTGTGCGAATATTACGTAGTTTAGAACGAACGAATGCAGCACCTTTACCTGGCTTTACGTGTTGGAAATCAAGTACTTGCCAAAGGGCATTGTCCACTGAAATTGTTAAACCTGTACGAAAATCGTTTACTGAAATCATGTAAAAAAATCCTCCTGTGTATTACAAAATAATAAGTTCTTTTGGTGATTTCGTAATTACTTCATTACCTTCACTTGTCACAATGATATCATCTTCAATACGTACGCCGCCAATACCTGGAATATAAATACCTGGTTCTACTGTTACAGCCATACCGGGTTCAAGTACTGTATCAGAACGGAACGCTAAACCTGGCGCTTCATGGATTTCAAGACCTATTCCATGACCAGTAGAGTGTCCAAAGTATTCACCATATCCTTTTTCCGTTATGTAATCACGCGTTAGCGCATCAGCCTCGCGACCTGTTAAACCAGCTTTAATACCGTTCACACCACGTAGTTGTGCTTCTAAAACGATATTATAAATTTCTTTTAATTTATCAGATGGTTCACCGACTGCAATCGTACGAGTAATATCAGAGCAATATCCTTTGTAATAAGCGCCGAAGTCTAATGTAACGAAATCTCCTGTTTCTATCACTTTTTCAGATGCCACGCCGTGCGGTAATGCCGAACGAAGACCTGAAGCAACGATAATATCAAACGAAGAAGATGTTGCTCCTTGTTTTCTCATGAAAAATTCAAGTTCATTTGACACTTCAATTTCAGATACTCCCGGGCGAATGAATGATAGAATATGCTCAAAGGCAGCATCTGCAATCTGTGCAGCTTCCTTTAATATCTTAATCTCTGAATCAGTCTTTATCAAGCGTAACTTTTCTACAAGTCCAGAAGTTGGGATAAATTCAGCATCAATCGCTTCCTTATGCGCTGAATAAGAACTATATGTAAGAGTATCTTGCTCAAAACCAAGCTTTTGAATTCCAAGCTCTTTCACTTGCTTTGCCACTTCATCAATGATTAATCCTGCGTGCTGTACAATCTCATATCCAACCGCTTGTTTACTTGCCTGCTCGACGTAACGGAAATCTGTAATAAATTGCGCACGATCTTTTGAAATAAGAACTACACCTGCTGTTCCTGTGAAGTTAGCCATATATCTACGACTATGTTCATTTGTTAACAAAATACCGTCAATGCCAGCCTCACCAAATGCACTTCGTAATCTTTCAATTTTCTCCATTACTTTATGCCTCCCTCAATTTCTCCATTAATGCAAATAACGCTAACTTATAGCCATAAAAACCAAATCCAACAATTTGTCCTGCACAAACAGCTGCCGTCACAGATTCGTGACGGAACGATTCACGCTGATGAATGTTAGAAATATGTACTTCAATAACAGGAATCGAAATGCTCGCAATGGCATCACGAATCGCATAGCTATAATGCGTAAATGCTCCTGGATTTAAAATGATCCCTTCATATATATCTTCCGCTTCATGAATAATGTCGATAATGGCACCTTCATGATTCGATTGGAAACATTCTAACTCCACTCCCATTGTTTCTGCTTCTTGCTTCATATCTGCTTCAAGTGTCGCTAGCGTGCCCTTTCCATATACATTTACCTCACGAACACCGAGGCGATTTAGGTTAGGACCGTTTACGAGGAGTAACTTTTTCATATTCTTAAAACTCCTTAATATTAAATATCTATACAATATTTTAACATAGGAGTTACTTATTTGAATAGTTCGTCTTCTCTTGTCCTTCTTGTTCTACTTTATTGCTATTTACTGCGTAAGAAACAGAATATGCTATAAACACACCATACAATATAAAAATACATATTGTCGTCACAATTGTCTCTTTTGGTAAATGGAGCGCACTTTTAATAACAGGGGCCATTAAACCCATCCCAAAAAACAGCAATGCCCACCAAAATAGCCCATAAATAATTCCCGGAATAACCCCTTCAAACTTCGCAAAAAATGCTTTATACAAAAAGGCAATCAAAATTGAAAGAAGTCCCATACACACTATTCCTGACACATTGCCCCATACACCTTCTTTCCAACTTCCAAACGCAAATGGTAAAAGGAAATAATTCGGTCCCGCCTCCGTAAATGAAAATATATGAAGGAAATACCATATCCCGCCCCAAAAGATTCCACCAAACAAACCAATCTGCACAAAATTCCTTGTTCCTAATTGTTCTTGACTCACATCGACACCTCCACTCAATAGTATGCCCGAAACTATTTTGAAGCATGTTTAAATCCTGCGAAATTTGTCTATAAAAAGAATAAGAAATGTCCGACTCTCATAACATTTTCCCTTGTCATCTACTTGTATTTGCCGATAAAATAAAGGAAACTCGGTGATTGTCTTATTTCAAAACGACAGAACCCAGTATGACAATTGCCTCTTTTTCTACATAAGAGAGAAACAAATACAGGTTGGTGTTAACATGGCAGAAGAGTCAAAACAAATATATGGCGGGCAAGCGGTCATAGAAGGAGTTATGTTTGGCGGTAGAGAATATACTGTTACAGCGGTTCGTCGTAAAGATAAATCGATTGAATTTTATCGATTACCACGCGTTCGTAATAAAGTATTATCTACGCTGAAAAAAATTCCATTTTTACGAGGGATTGCCGCTATTGTGGATGCAAGTGCGAATGGAGCAAAGCATTTAAACTTCGCTTCAGAACGATTTGACGTCCACCCAGAAGATGATGAACAAATTGCAAATAAAAAAGAAGAACAATCAAAATTAACGATGGTATTAGGAGTTGCAGCGGTTGGCGTTTTATCTTTCATATTCGGTAAAGTCATCTTCACAGCAGTTCCTGCACTATTAGCTGAATTAACGAGACCGATTTTCCCATCTCATACCGGGCAAATCATTGTCGAAAGTGTCATTAAGCTCATGCTATTATTGAGCTATATATACTTTATTTCTTTAACCCCACTTATTAAGCGGGTATTTCAGTATCACGGTGCGGAGCATAAGGTAATCAATGCTTACGAGAATAACCTTCCTCTGACTGTAGAAAACGTTCAAAAGCAAACTCGTCTCCATTATAGATGCGGCAGTAGCTTTATTATATTTACAGTCATTATTGGAATGTTCGTTTATTTCCTCGTCCCTACAGATCCTCTTTGGGCACGAGTTATAAACAGAATTTTATTAATTCCAGTTGTACTTGGTATTTCTTTCGAAGTATTGCAATTTACAAATCGATTACGAGATATTCCCGTATTACGCGTACTTGGATATCCTGGATTATGGCTACAACTATTAACAACGAAAGAACCAACAGATGATCAAGTGGAAGTAGCAATTGCATCGTTTGAAGAATTATTACGTTTAGAGAACAAACAATAATTATTTAAAAATGGTGTTCAACTCCTTTCCTCATCGTTAATATACTAATTTCAATATATGTTTTTAGGAGGTGTTCCTTATGAATGGTCGTTCGTTTACTTTCGCTATATTTGTGCTTATTATCGGATTGGCAATATTCGGCCTTGTTTCATCTGTTATTACAAATCCCATGGGTGTATTAAGAAATATCGGGTACATGTTACTTGTTGTCGGTATCTTTTATTTGCTATACAAGATGTTTACAAATTCCAGTGGTTCTGCAAATTCGCAAAGCTCATATAAGCGTGCGGCAAAACAATCGAACCGCAAACATGGGAAACAAAATGTAGCACCCCTAGGCAATTCTTTCTTTAAGTCAAATACTTCTAATGACAAAAGTAAAAAAGGGGATTCTTCCACTTTGAAACGAAAAAGAAAACAGTCTCATTTAACTGTCATTGAAGGCAAAAAAAGCAAAAAGAAAGACCGTGCTTCCTTTTAGGAAATACGGTCTTTTTTTATACTTTGAAGCACTTCTTTTAAACTTTTCTCTCTCATACTTTCAATTCGAAGATGATGATTTTCAAATGGTAAATTCCGTGTCACATCATTAGGTACAACAACGCACATTAATCCCGCTGCAACTGCTGCTCTCAATCCATTTAATGAATCTTCAAATACAACAGCTTCAGACGGCTTAATTCCTAACTCTTCTATTGCAACTCGATAAAGAGCTGGATCTGGTTTTACCTTCTCAACATCTTCCCTCGTTTTAATTACTTCAAAATATTCTCGAATCTGTAGCTCTTCTAAAAAATGAATAACCCATTCTCTAGATGAACTAGAAGCTAGTGCGATTTTCAATCCCATTTCTTTCGCTTCTTCTAAATATTCTTTTACCCCGTCACGCGCTTCTGGTATTTTCATTTTCTCTTTATGTAAAGTTGCCACTTTTTCTTTTAATACACTTTTGTTAAACTTCTCTTTTAATTGATCATTTAAATATGCAAAAAGCACCTCATCTGTTGTTCCAATGCATTTCGCAAATTCCTCTAAAGGTAGCTCTCCGCCGTATTCACGAACAGCATCTCTGAAAGAGTGAAACCATATCGTTTCTGTGTCCACAATTAATCCATCAAAATCAAAAATAATTGCTTTCATAATTCTCCCATCCTTTTCGAATTGAAATAAAAAAGGAAACGCCATCCGTTCCCCTTAATTACTTTTCTCTTCATTTGCTTTTTGAACACCACGAAGTGTTTCCACTCGAACCTCATCTTGTTCAAAGTATTGTACTAAATCACCGATACGGTCAATTGATTCCCAACTTAAATGATGTTCAATTCCTTCTACATCATTATAAATTTTGCTTTCATCCACACCGATAATGCGCATAAACTGTTCTAACAATTCATGTCGATATACGAGACGTTCCCCGATTTTTTTACCTTTTGATGTTAATACAAGCCCTCTATATTTTTCATAAATTAGATATTCGTCTTTGTCTAATTTTTGTACCATTTTTGTTACAGAGGATGGATGTACACTAAGCGCTTCAGCAATATCAGATACACGGGCATAACCCTTTTCATCAATCAACAAATAAATTTGTTCAATATAATCTTCCATACTAGGGGTAGGCATCGGTTTCCTCCATCCAATTTCATTTTGCTTATTCCGTACGAAGCAATCAATAAAATGATACACCAGAAAGAATAACGTGACAAGGTGGAAACGAGCCTAAATCTGCAAAAGTGAAAAGAACCTGCATTCAAATACAAGTTCCTTTCATGTAAAATATTGAATTTCTGCTTCAGGAAAAAAGTGATGAATATATCCTCGAATCGTTTCTTCCAATACTTCTGCATCATCTTTTTTATATACATATTTCCCAATTCCATATCGTCCCCATTTATACTTTCGCTTCTCTTCATCCATTTCAAGCTTCGTATTTGGATAACGCTCTTGAATAACCTTTTTTGCTGGTTTCGTAAAACGATGCTGAATTAATTCAAACGTTAAATTTGGTATCGTCATATCTTTCAGCGCATTGTACAGTCGTTCAAATAATTCGCGGTATCCTTCTTCCCATCCCTCATGCATATAAAGTGGTGCAACTATAAAACCAAGTGGATAACCTGCACCTGCTACTTTACGAGCCGCCTCAATTCGCTCTTCAAACGGCGATGTCCCTGGTTCAAAATTTTTAATTACATATCGTGAATTTATACTAAACCTGAAACGAGTTTTCCCATTATGCTTTGCATCTAATAAATGATCAACATGCGAATATTTCGTAACGAAACGTAAACGCCCATATTCACTTTCTCCAATGAATTCAATCGCCCGCTTTAATGCATGTGTTAAATGATCAATCCCAACAATGTCTGATGTACACGCCGCTTCAAATCTTGTTATTTCAGGTTCTCTTTCATCCATATATTGCTTTGCCTTCTCAAATATTTCATCGAGATTCACATACACGCGAACGTAAGGCTTACTCCCAAGTGTCGTTTGCAAATAACAATAATGACAATGCCCCATACACCCTGTTGCGAGCGGGATTGCATATTCAGCTGACGGTTTTGACGTATCAAACTTTAATGTCTTCCTCACCCCAACGACAAGCGTTGCCTTTGCATTACGATACTTTTGCAAATCATTTTCACCTGGCAAATTTCTAATTTGATTATGAGATGTCGTTTCACGAATCTCTAGTCCCATCTTCGTAAACTTCTCATACAGCTCTTTTCCAAGTGGATATTCAAGTGCCTTCGGTTCAAAGTAAACGAGTTTTGGCATAAATGGTTTCATACGCTTCCCTCCTCTCGTTAGTATGGGAAACGTTTAAAAATTAACACGCATTAAAGTTTTCCACATCAGTAACTTGCGTTGCAAGTTACTGAATGTTATAATTTGGATACCAGCTACCTTGCAAGGCAAGTTACCTGAATAAAAGGTGGTGAAATCATGCACAGCCAAATGTTAAAAGGTGTGCTCGAAGGTTGCATCCTATACATCATTTCACAAGAAGAAGTGTACGGATATGAACTGAGTACAAAATTAAATAAACACGGATTTACATTCGTAAGCGAAGGAAGCATATATCCGTTATTGTTACGTATGCAAAAAGAAAAATTGATTGAAGGAACATTAAAAGCCTCCTCACTCGGTCCAAAACGTAAATATTATCACGTAACCGAAAAAGGATTAGAACAGCTTGAAGAATTTAAACAAAGCTGGGGAATGGTTTCAACAACCGTAAACAACTTATTACAAGGGGAGTGATAGGGAATGAAGGCGAAAGATTTAATCGAACTAAATAACGAAAAGCGTAAATTATTAACTACAGAAAATGAAACCGCCTATAGTGACATGTTAATATACATTCGCTTAGCTAAAGTACCAGAATACCACGCGGAAGAACTGCTAATTGAAATTCTCGATCACCTTATTGAAGCCCAGCAAGAAGAAAAAAGTGCTTATGATATTTTTGGCGACGACTTACAGGCATACTGTGATGAACTAATTGCTGCCCTACCGAAACAAAGTTTACGGGAACAATTATCGATTCCTTTATTTATAACTAGTTACCTGTTAGCAATATATTTTGCTATTTCTTCCGTAATTGCATTGGTATTTCCCTTATTTTCAAATGAAGCACGTTTTAAATTTGTACACATTGATTTCATTTATCTGTTCGCATTTATCTTGTCCGTACATCTTATGATACGTTTTGTTTTCGATTTTATTAACACTGATTTATTTAAAAATAAAACAACTGTTTGGAGGCATATTGGAGGATTTTTAATACGCCATAGCCTATGGATACTATTAATCGGTATTTCATTTTTATTTATTAAACAGCCCTATACTACATTACAAATCTCACCTTGGATCGGTGCTTTACTAGCCATCTCTTGCTATGCACTATACAAAATCTTCTTCAAAAAAGAATATTTAGCCTTTCAAAAGGAGTGACGATATGATGACTGAAAAAGAAATGGCTAAGTTGAACAATGAAAAAAGAAAGTTATTAACACCTGAAAACGAAGTTGCTTATGGTGATATGTTAGTATATCTTCGAATATCAAACGTACCCGAGCAACAAATGGAGGAACTGTTACTAGAAATATTAGATCATCTCATCGAAGCACAAGCTGAAAATAAAAATGCTTATGACATCTTTCGAGATGATTTACAGTCTTATTGTGATGAACTTATATCAGCTTTACCTACCCAAACAAAGTTAGAAAAAACTTCTCTAATCGGTTTTGCTATTAGTTTGCTTCTTGCTATACAGTTTGGAATCGATGCAATTGTTTCATTTTTCATTTTAACTTTTGGAAAGAGTACGGAACACTTCACCCCAGCTTTTAGTGTCCCTGGAACTATTTTGTCTGTTTCACTCATTATTCTAGGGATACTGCTTATTTTGTATTTTTTAAAGCGTTACTCCTTTGATCAAAAAACGACTTGGAAAAGAAGAATTCTATTTGGATTTACGTTCGCTATCCCATTTTGCGCATCTGTATTTTTACATGTTTATTTTAAGAAGCAACCTTATCTCATTTATCATTTAACATTTTGGCAAAACGCCTTAATTGCTATCTTATTTTTTATTTTATATAAATTACTATATAAAAAATCAAATTTTTAACAGCCTTTCAAAAGGCTGTTTTTCTTCTGTCTAATTTTACAAATTGAAAAATTTCATAAAGAAAATAAGAAAAATGCAAAATAATTAAAGTTAATTGTTGACGTGATGCTTTTATTATCGGTATCATAAATCTTCGTGAGCAATTATTTTTCGTTATACGATTTTTTTATTATTACTGAATTTTTGAGAGGAGAAATTAGATGTCAGTTAAGAAGAAAACGCAAGTACGCACCGGCAAAATGGTACGTGAACTAATGTTAGCAGACGAAGATGTAAATGCTTCGCTAATTATGGTATATAGTGAAAACGGTGTAAACGCAGAAATTAAAATCGAGGGCTTAACGCCGAAATGTAACGAAGAATTATTTTTGAGCGGAAACGTGGATTGGAACAAGAGTGTTATTTATAAAATTGTTGATTTCACTGGAAACGCTGAAGTTGGTAAAGTTACATTAACAGCGATGAACAAAAACAATGTTTCTCTAGAAATTGAACGCGTTATGTGGAGTAAAGAAAATAAAGAAGCTGCCGAGCAAGAAGAAACACAGGTAGAAGCAGCACCGAAAAAAGAAGTAGTTGTAGAAGCTCCAAAAGCAATTACACCTGCTCCTAAGCCTGTTACGCGTGTGGAAACACCTGCTATGGCACCTAAACCTACTCCGGTACCGACACCGAAGCCAGTAAGCGTAGAAGCGGCTGTAGAACTAACTACTCCAGCACCTGTGAAAAAAGTAGTCCCTACTCCAGTTACAAAGCAAGAGACAGCACCGGTTGCTCCTGCAAAACCGAAGCAGCCTGCTTTGACTGAAACAAATTCAAAACTACAAGAAAATTATGTTAAACTCGTGAAAAAGACAATTGAAGTTTGTCAAGATTACGAGCTTGGCATCGACATAGATGATTCTATTGAAAGCTTAAAAGAAGAACTACAAAGCCAAGGTATTAGCGTTACATTTGATAAAGAAATTATGGACGTTGTAAGTCGTCTTCGTTCTTTACAAGATAAAGGAATCAAAGTAGAAAAAGTACTTAATTTACTATAAAAAAATAAGAGGTGGCAATTGCCATCTCTTATTTTTTATAATTCCACTCATTACTTTCATACTTTTCTTTCGCTAACGTTTGAACTTCATGTAACTGTTCTTCTGTTAATTCATATGGAACAAGTTCTACATCCAATCCTTTTTCAAACCCAATTTCAAACGCTTTAATTAACTGTTCTATCGTAAATGTACGGTCTGTTAATTCATTAATTACTACTGCTTTAGAAGAGAACATACTCTTCATACGTTCCTTCACACGTTCATTTGGGAATAAAAATAGATCATATAGTTCATCTAAATCAATTTCTAATGGAATCGATCCATGCTGTAAAATAACACCTTTTTGACGTGTTTGAGCACTACCAGCAATTTTTCTTCCTTCCACTACAATTTCATACCAAGATGGTGCATCAAAACATACACCTGAACGTGGATTTTTCAAATTTTCACGATCTGCTTCTGTTTTTGGAACTGCATAATATGCTTCTAACCCTAATGCCTTAAAACCATCTAATAAGCCTTGCGAAATAACACGATACGCTTCTGTAACTGTTTTTGGCATATTCGGATGATCTTCAGACACAATAACACTATACGTTAACTCTTTGTCATGTAGTACACCCCTGCCGCCTGTTTGACGACGAACGAATCCATATTTCTTTTCGTTAACTACATCCATATTAATATCTTTCTCAACACGTTGAAAATATCCAACTGTTAATGTTGGTACTTCCCATTCATAAAAACGAATTGTTGGCGGCATTTTCTTTTCACTTTGCCAACTTAACAAACATTCATCTAACGCCATATTAAATGCCGGTGAACATTGACCAGAGTTAATATAACACCATTTTTCTTTTCCCATCCTGCACCTCATATAACCAATTATTTTTCACATTCTCTAGTCTACCAAATTCGACAAAATTTGTGAAAGAATACGAAATTTCTTCTTATATGCAAATGAATCTGTTGCATAAATACATATGGGCATTATAATATTGAAAGTAGGATAAGAAAAAAGGGAGCGATAGAATCGTGTCAACAACTTGGATTATTTTATTAGCCGTAATCGTAGCATTTATCGGCTACACTGTATGGATGTACTTCTATCAGAAAAAATTAATTAAAACTCTTACAGAAGAAGAATTTCGCGCTGGCTACCGTAAAGCACAGCTTATCGATATTCGTGAAACAGACGAATATAACGCAGGGCACATTTTAGGTGCACGTAACATTCCGTTATCACAAATTCGCCTTCGCCATAAAGAACTTCGTCAAGATCAACCTGTTTACTTATATTGCCAAAGCGGATTCCGTACAGGTCGTGCAGCGCAATACTTAAAAAAACAAGGCTACAAAGATTTCTACCAATTACAAGGTGGATTTAAATCTTGGACAGGCAAAATTAAAAAGAAATAATAACATACAAAAAACTAGCTGAATAAATCGGCTAGTTTTTTCATTTCATCTTGTTCGCAATGTATAATAAATTCTGCTTAATCGTTTCTTTATCGTTCTCTTCTACATTCCGATACAATAGCTGATATTCAATTCCTTTCTCTTTCCATATAAGCGTAGCAAATTCGTCACCACGTTCATAATCATCTTTATTTTTAAAATAAGCAGACGTTCTATTATTCAGTTTCATTTGTTCTTGAAATCGCTTCTCTTCCACGAGATCCGGAAAACTATAAGGAAAGTTCGCGACATTTAACTCAATATACTCATTTCGACCTGGCTCCTGCTGTTTATATTTAATCGTTAAGACAGCGTTCTTTTTCCCAAGCGTTCTTACTTCACCCTTCACATCACTTGTAATGTCGTACGGTAAAAACGTTGGAACTTTAAACTTCACCGGAAAATATTTTGGAAGTTCCTTTAGCGGAATAGGATCCGTAACACGATCCATAGCTCCTCCTGTTGTTCCCACAAAGTGTTTTTCTTCTTGCATCGTTTGCTGAAACGAACACGAACTAAGTACAAAACTAGAAAACACGAAACAAATGATTCTTTTTTTCAATTTGTTTCCGCCCTTTCATACCGCTCTCTTAACGAACGAAGCGTTGATATGCTCTTCATATTCGCTTTGTCATTAAACTCCACCTTTGAAAACTTTCCACGTTATTCTCACACATTTTGACAACACTTTTTGCAAACAAAAAAGACCCCTATCATTCTTACGCCCAAGTGAAAAGGTTACGCGAATAAAAAGAAGTCTTATTAATACCATAGTTTGTGAAAAGCTTTTCAGGTCAAGATTTTTTCTTTCTTATTATTTTCCCTTTATAATAAGGGAAAGAGGTGATACATATGGCCAATATAAAACAAATTGCTAAAACTGCTGGTGTATCGATATCAACTGTTTCTCGTGTCCTGAATAATCACCCTTACGTAAAAGAAGAAAAGCGTAAGCGTGTTCTAGATGCTGTTGAAGAATTAAACTACGCAAAAAATATAAATGCTGTCCATTTAATAAGAGGGAAAACATATACAATTGGCGTTATGCTTCCTTTCATTAACCTCCCCTACTTCAGTACCATTATTGAAGGAATCGGTAACGAAGCATTATTAGCTGGGTATCATATTAATTTATGCCAAACAAATTACGATAACCTTGAAGAGATTCGTGTTCTTGAAATGATGAAAATGAAACAATTTGATGGGATGATTATTTGCTCCAGAACGAGCTCTTGGGAACAAATCGAACCTTTCGCAAAATTTGCCCCTATTATTTCATGTGAAAAAATGAACCATCCCCTCATTTCATCCATCTACGTAGATCATTATGAAGGCTTCCGTCTCGGTACTGCCTATTTACTAAGTAAAGGCCATGAAAAAATCGGAATTTGTTTAGCGAGAAAAACAAGTGTAAATTCCATGGAGCGTGAAAAAGCATTCGCCGATACACTTCGTAACGAAGGGAAAACGTTGCATCCTGAATGGATTTTTCACCAATGCTATA
Source organism: Bacillus sp. FG16 (assembly GCF_057809515.1). NCBI lineage: Bacteria > Bacillati > Bacillota > Bacilli > Caryophanales > Bacillaceae > Bacillus > Bacillus sp. FG16. The sequence goes on along the minus strand of NZ_JBMDKC010000001.1, from coordinate 24,819 downwards.
CAATGCAGGACGGAGCACAAATACTCCATCGTATTTTAAATATGAAAAATCGTCCAACTGCTATTTTCACAGCGAACGATCAAGTTGCAGCTGGTTTATTAACAGAGGCTCGAAAACATGGCATTCGAGTACCTGAAGACCTTGCTATCCTTGGATTTGATAATCATGAAATTTCAAAGGCATTAGAAATTTCCACAATTGAACATCCCGGTCTCGCAATGGGCTCACATGCTTTTTCTTTATTCCATAAGCAGATCCAAAGCGAGCAAATTGTCGGCAGTGCAAAAGAACTTTCATTCCATTTAATTGAGCGAGAGACTGTCTAAAAAGAGCGTTACCTATAACGCTCTTTTTCAGCTCTTCACCTATTGACATTATATTTTCCATCTCATATAATTAACCTAACGAACGGTAGGTAGGGGATGAAAATGACAGCAAACCGCATTAAAGCTGTAGCACTTTCTCATTTCGCACGCTACGGCTATGAAGGAACTTCATTGGCAAATATTGCTCAAGAAGTTGGGATTAAAAAACCATCGATTTACGCACACTTTAAAGGAAAAGAAGAGCTATATTTCATATGCTTAGAATCTGCTCTTCAAAAAGATTTGCAGAGCTTCACAGGCGATATCGAAAGCTTTTCCAATTCGTCCACTGAAGAATTGCTTTTAAAATTATTAAAAGGCTATGCAAAACGCTTTGGTGAAAGTGAAGAATCAATGTTTTGGTTACGAACTTCTTATTTTCCGCCTGATGCATTTCGCGAACAAATTATTAATAAAGCAAATGTACACATTGAAAACGTCGGAAAACTTTTATTCCCTGTATTTAAAAGAGCAAGCGAACAAGATGAGTTGCATAACATTGAAGTAAAAGACGCCTTAGAGGCTTTTCTATGCTTACTCGACGGTCTTATGGTTGAACTACTATACGCAGGTTTAAATCGTTTTGAGACACGTTTAGACGCTTCTTGGAAAGTATTTTGGCGCGGACTTTCAAACTGACGGATTGCTCCTTTGCAATGCGTCGTTTTTAAGCCCTTTACCTAACGACTGGTAGGAAGGAGAAATGACATATGGCATGGATTTATGTAATCATCGCTGGTATTATTGAAATCTTTTGGGTGATTGGACTAAAAAAAGCAGAGGCACCACTTGAATGGGCTGGTGTTGCGCTATTAATTACAATTAGTTTCGTCTTATTATTTAGAGCTTATAAAGATTTACCTGTCGGCACTGTATACGCAGTCTTCACAGGAATTGGGGCTGGCGGAATCGTTCTGACAGAGATTTTCGTCTTCGGAGAACCTTTCTCTATTGTAAAAGTATTATTAATTGGTTTAATCTTCTTCGGAGTAATTGGTTTAAAACGAGTAACAGAAGAAAAAGAAGCGAAGGAGGCCGCATAAAATGGCTTGGGTATTTTTAATTCTAGCTGGTATTTGTGAAATTATTGGTGTACTCTTTATGAAAGTAGCCACTGAAAAGAAAGGCTGGGCACCAAAAGTTATTTTAATCGCTAACTTCGCAGTAAGTTTCTTTTTCTTATCTCTTGCGATGGACACGTTACCGATGGGAACTGCTTACGCGATTTGGACTGGAATCGGAACTGCCGGTAGTGCACTTCTTGGTATTCTTATTTTCCGTGAATCAGCGGATTGGCGTCGTCTTGCTTTCTTAAGCTGCATTTTATGCGGCGCTGTTGGCTTAAAACTATTAAGCTAACGTGAGGTGAATGTCATGTGGAAAGAAAAAGGGAAGCAAATGTTAGCATGGATTACACTCGGGATTGTCATTCTATTGCAAATAAGTTTTCATATAATAGAATGGTTGTTTCATAAAGTAGTATCCATTCTCACATTCCTTCCTAACATGACACTTGAAATTATATCAATCGTTTGGTCCATTATTGCCTCCATTGCAATCGTCATTATATGGAGTATCGCCAAGCTATGGAATAAGTTATTTAAAAAGGACAGTACTTCTGAAAAAGAGTAACTGTCCTTTTTCGTATTCATTCAGATTTTCTATAAAAGTTAGATGCAATAAGACAAAGAAGACCAACTATGACAATACTTATACCAATTCCTTTATGCAAATTAGGAAACGGTGATGGTATGTCTGAATAAAAATTTGCTAATATGAGACCGATTGAAACGAAAAGTACCCCTATTCTATATAACCATTTTCTTTTGTTCATCATTCTCCCCTCCTAAAATTTTTCATACACTCCTTTCTTTTGGACATACTACCTAAAAAAGGAGTGAATAATATGCAAAATTCTATACATAAGCAAATCCTATTTTTATTTTTCCTATTTCTTATTCTCATCATCGTTTTCAGCTTTATATTACATACTCCGAAAGATGTACCAAATAGCGTTTCTTTTTATAAACTACTGCTCTCGTATTGTCGTTATTGAAGAAGGTGCCTTTTTTAAGGCACCTTTTAAAATTCTCTTTTTTCATATATTTTTACTGAAACGAAGATAGATGCTATGAACATACATATTGAACTAACGAATAACATGCTGTTATATAGTTGAATTTGTTCTAGGTTGATTTGAAACAAAGTTTCTACAATAACAATCGGTGCCATGAATATGACTATCGTAATAAAAATAGTTTTTTTATATCCTAGCCAAAACGATATCGGTAGAACAAAACTTAAATACACTAAAATAAAGCTAATACTAGTAAACACCGTTGTTTCAATAAATTCAAATATATTAGTTCCATTCTTTATCCCCATCGTAAAACAACCAATTGATACACTTATAAAAAGAATAATAATCGATACGACATATTTTGCAAATACAATTTCTTTTTTCACTATCGGTAAACTATTTACTATTATTTCACTCTCATTTTTACCATCCGCTTCAAACGTTTTTATCGTCGCCATAACTGTAAAAATGACCGACATAATTACGAATACATTTCCTGTATCTTTTAAGGCCATATAAAAGAGAATGGGATAGAGTATGTACCACATTAAGAATTTCCATTGAACGATGCAATCTTTTAAGATTAGTTGTTTCAAAGCTATTCTCCTCCCTATTACAAATCACGCTCACTATACAAATTAATTGAGAGTAACATAGACATAATATATAAAAGAAGCAGCCCAGCTATAAAACAAACATTTACGACTAAACTCGTGCTCCAAGCATTCTCTACATCTAACCATATGTTATTTACAATCACTCCACATAGTCCACCAACTATGCCTCCCATAAAATAAGCGGCCTGTTTCGAACCGCTATATTCTAACGAAAATTCAATTGGAAGTACGATCATGCTATAAACCAATCCTCCCGTTATTCCGCCAAGAATCGCTCCCCACAGCATAAATCCATTTATATGTTCATTTTGCAATTGAATTAGACCAACTAAAAGTGAGAAAACCACACCTAAAACAACTAAAATACTTACAAATATGTATTTGGCTATGACAATTTCCTTACGTTGAAGTGGTAAACTATTTAATATCTTTTCACTCTTATTTCTAGCCTCATAACTCGTCGACCATATTGTTCCAAGGAGAGGTATAGTTATACTAAGCGTCATAAGAACATTGTCGCTACCGAAATCAATAATTGTAAAGAAAAGCAAACATATAAAACTAATAAATCCTAACTTTCTTTGCAACATCATATCTTTTAAAACTAGTTGCTTGATCATGTATTACACCTCCTAGTATGAAAAGAGCCTCTTCTACAAATCACGCGCTTCATAAATTCTAATTGTAAGAAACATAGAAGCGATATAAGTACTAACTAATATAATGAATCCAACTATAAATACACCAATATGCATAGGATTTATAATCCACTCCATGAATGAAGGTGTTGTTTCATTCAGCCCATCACTAATAAATATCCAAAGTATCCCCCCAACTATTATTGAAGCTGCTGCTATTATACTTATTACCGCCTTCGATTTTGTAACATAGTAAATAGGAAAAAAAGTGACCATCCAAAATACGGCATAAACAATTCCATTTATTACTTCATACCATGAAATCTCAATATAAAGCTTAGGATAGTATGCACCGATATCACCAATAACAGCGATACCTCTTATAAGAAAAACAACTAGCATAGTAGAAATCATGCCACCTACAATGAATATTGCACAGGAAATATATCTAGCAATTATGATATCCTTTCTGCTTAACGGTAAACTATTCATAATAATTTCACTTGTATTTCGTTCATCTATTGCGACCAATATCATAACTGCGGAAAGAGTTATAAATAAACAACTCATAGGAAAAAGCATTCCATCACCGTTTTCAAATAAAAAGAATATAAAGGGTATAATAAGATACACTGGCCATATCCCCCGAAAAAAGAATAAATCTTTATATACGAGCTGACGCATAAGCACCTCTCCCTTTCGCAGTGTAAACGATGATATCGTCTAATGTAGGCTTTTCTATTACAACCTCATTTCCAAACCAATCGATAATTGCTTGTTTATCCTTCGCTAAACCTTCGAAACCGAATTTATTTTTTCGTAATCCAACAAATAGTTCTTTTCCTTCTCGATCTAATAAATCATTGCTTCCCTTTACGATTACGTAGTTCTCCATTAATTCATCTTTTTCACCAGTAAATATAATTTCTCCATCGTTGATAAACGTAATATAATCTGCAATACGTTCTAAATCCGTTGTAATGTGGGTTGAGAATAATACAGATACTTCATCTTCCATTACAATTTCTTGCAACATATCAAGTAATTCACTTCGGACAACTGGATCTAATCCTGCTGTCGGCTCATCCATAATGATAAACTCTGCATGATGTGAAAGTGCGATGGCAATCGCAAACTTCATTTTCATCCCTTTAGATAGCTCTTTAATTTTTTTATACTTTGGAACTTGCAATCTTTGCATATACGATTGGTATTGATTTTCGTCCCACTTTTTATATAACGGTGCAATAATACGTTTCATTTGTTCACACGTTAAATCTTCGTAATAATGATTTTCATCATATACAAAACCAATATTTTGTTTTATGTCCTTTTCGGCTTTCTTATTGTCTTTGCCAAAAATTTTTATATCGCCGCTATCTTTTCTAATTAAATTCATAATCATTTTGATCGTTGTACTTTTCCCAGCACCATTTGGTCCGACAAACCCCATAATATATCCTCGTGGTAATGCAAAACTTATATTTTTCACTGCAAAATCTTGATAACTTTTACAAACATTTTTTAGCTCTAACATCTCTTATTCCCCCTTATATAAACACGCAATCATCTGCTGCAATTCTTCAAGTGAAAGCTGCAACACTTTACTTTCATTCACAATCTCTTCCGCTTTACTTTCCAATAGGCGAAGCCTTTGTTCTTTTAATAGTTCATTATTTTTACGTGAAACATAAGTCCCCTTCCCAGCAACAGTTTCTATATATCCTTCTTTTTCAAGCTCCTCGTATGCACGCTTCGTTGTAATGACACTAATTTGTAATTCCTTCGCTAAGCTACGAATAGACGGTAATTGATCTCCACCCTTTAAACCGCCATTTAAAATAAGCTGGCTTAATTGTTTTCTTATTTGCACATAAATAGGGTCTTGGGAAGAATTCGAAATAATAATATTCATGTTTTCCTCCAGTGTGTGTATATACTGTGTATATCTTATATATACAGTATATACACAGCATCCTATTTTTGGCAAGAAAAAAAGACCAACATTTTCCTGTTGGTCTTTCGTATATGTATCACTTTTCAAAGCGATCTAACATCTCATCTCTCATTCCGAAACTTACTACTGCAATTCCTATATACATAAACAGAAGGAATGCCGGATGAACCGTGTTGTACCAGCTGCTGTCAACGATTAAGTAAATCGTTAATGCCACAACAAGAACAAACGCTAAGATAAACATATAAAAGTGTCTTGTACTACCCATGATAAACTCCTCTCTTCTCACTTCACCATTCAACAGTTTATTTTATCGAATAATTCGATATGACTCAAGGTTAACTTTCTGTTATGTAATCAAGTTCCACCTTTACAATGTCCTCACATGCTATTGAAATGATTGTTCCTTGTTTATCAATCGCCGTCACTTCTCTATTATCCATTACACGATTTGCTACTCTTTCTAACACTTTCCCTTGGTCTCGATAGCAAAATTCTTTTACATCTTTAATTGTTTCTCCATTTTCTAAATGGTATACCATTCTATAACATCGATATCCCACACTTTCACCCCCGTCTTGCTCGTTTTTTCACATATACATAAAAATGAGTAATTTTTGCCTCATCACATCTTCTTAATTTCAATAAAATTCTAACAAAAATAAATACTTTTATCAAACCGACTTTTTCAACAAAACTACCTATAAAACTACACCTTTACACCATTAGGAAACAAAAAATATAATTTTTTAACATTTTCTTCACTATTTCTGCATAAAGTGAAACTTTAATCAGTGGGGATTTTTGTTCATCCCCACTGATTATCAGTTGAACCAATCGGGCATTAACGGACAGTTTATCTCCCACCTGGCTTCTTTGCACCAGCTAAGTTTTGAGTTGGGAGTTTACTGTCCGTTAATGCGGGACAAATTATCCATACAAAAAAAGAACCCGCCGTAGCGAGTTCTTCTTTTGTTATTCTAATCAAACTTGTACAGGAGCTAGCTTTGCATAACGTAAAACTGGTTTACGTGCAGCCATCGTTTCGTCTAAACGTTTAATGACTGTCGTATGCGGTGCTTCTTGTACAACTTCTGGATTTTCTTCTACTTCTTTAGCGATTTGAATCATCTTATCAATGAAACCATCTAATGTTTCTTTTGATTCTGTTTCTGTCGGCTCAATCATAATACATTCTTCCACATTTAATGGGAAGTAAATTGTTGGTGGATGGTAACCGAAATCAAGCAGACGTTTTGCAATATCTAATGTACGTACACCAAGTTTCTTTTGACGACGACCTGATAATACAAATTCATGCTTACAATGTCTATCGAATGGAAGATCGTAGAATGGCGCTAATCTTCTCATCATATAGTTCGCATTTAATACAGCATACTCTGTTACTGCACGCAAGCCATCTGGACCCATAGAGCGAATATACGTGTATGCACGAACGTTAATTCCGAAGTTACCATAGAATGGTTTCACACGACCAATTGCTTCTGGACGGTCGTAGTTGAAGTGATAACCATTTTCCGTTTTTTCTAAAATTGGTTTTGGTAAGTACGGAATTAAATCAGCTTTCACACCTACTGGACCAGAACCTGGGCCACCACCGCCGTGAGGACCTGTAAATGTTTTATGAAGGTTTAAATGCACAACGTCAAATCCCATATCTCCTGGGCGCGCTTGGCTTAATACCGCATTTAAGTTTGCACCATCATAGTATAATTTACCGCCTGCATTATGGACGATTTCTGCCATTTCTAAAATATTTTCTTCAAATAGACCTAATGTATTAGGATTTGTTAACATAAGTGCTGCTGTTTCTTCGTTTACAACACGTTTTAAGTCTTCTAAGTCAACAAGGCCATTTTCATTTGATTTTACTGTAATTGTTTCAAAACCAGCTACAGTTGCAGATGCTGGATTCGTTCCGTGAGCAGAGTCAGGCACAATTACTTTCGTACGGTTAAAGTCACCATTCGCTTCATGGTATGCACGAATTAACATTAAACCTGTCCATTCTCCGTGTGCACCAGCTGCTGGTTGTAAAGTAACAGTATCCATACCTGTAATTTCAATTAAATGCTCTTGTAAGTCGTACATTAATTCCATTGCACCTTGTACTGTCTTTTCATCTTGCAGTGGATGAATATTTGCAAAGCCTGCGAAACGAGCCACGTTTTCATTAATTTTCGGATTATATTTCATCGTACAAGATCCAAGTGGGTAGAATCCAGAATCAACGCCGTGGTTACGGTTTGAAAGCGCTGTGTAATGACGCATAATATCAAGTTCAGATACTTCTGGAAGCTCTGCATCTTCAACGCGAATATAATCGCTCTCAAATACATCTTCTAATTTTACTTCTTCTACATCTAATTTGGGTAAGCTATATCCTACGCGGCCTTCTTTAGTCACTTCAAAAATAAGTGCTTGGTCTTGGTTCTTCATTGGATAGCCCCCATTTCATTTACAAGTGTGTCAATTTCCTCTTTTGTACGAAGCTCTGTTACTGCTACAAGCATATGGTTTTCATGCTCTTTATAATCACGGCCTAGATTGTAACCACCGATAATATTCTTTTGTAATAATGCATCGTTTACTTCTTTTACTGGACGTTTGCAATCTACAACAAACTCATTGAAGAATGGTCCAGCAAATGTTACTGTGAAGCCTTTCGCCTCAAATTGACGTTTTGCATACTGTGCTTTAGAAATGTTTTGACGTGCCATTTCTTTCACACCTTGTTTGCCAAGTGCCGTCATTGCAACAGAAGCTGCTAATGCATTTAACGCTTGGTTTGAACAAATGTTAGATGTCGCTTTATCACGGCGAATATGCTGTTCACGTGCTTGTAACGTTAATACAAATCCACGTTTACCATCTGAATCTACAGTTTGTCCAACAAGACGTCCTGGAATTTTACGCATAAATGCTTTCGTTGTTGCAAAGTAACCACAGTGCGGTCCACCAAACTGCGTTGGAATACCGAATGGTTGTGCATCACCGATTACAATATCAGCACCAAATTTCCCTGGTGGTGTTAATGCGCCTAATGATAATGGATTTGAAGAAACGATAAATAATGATTTTTGTTGATGAACGATTTTTTCAATATCAGCTAATTTTTCAACTTGTCCGAAGAAGTTTGGATATTGAACGATTACACAAGCAACTGTATCATCTACTTCACTTTGTAATACGTCTAAATCTGTTACACCATCTTTATGATTAATTTCAACAACTTCAAGATTTTGACCTTTTGCATACGTTTCAAGTACTGCTCTTGATTCTGGATGAACCGCGCTAGATACAAGAATTTTCTTTTTGCGAGTATGGCCAGCTGCTAACATTGCCGCTTCAGCTAAAGCTGTACCCCCGTCATACATAGAAGAGTTTGCTACATCCATTCCTGTTAATTCACAAATCATTGTTTGGAATTCAAAGATTGCTTGTAATTCCCCTTGTGAAATTTCTGGTTGGTATGGCGTGTAAGCTGTATAAAATTCTGAGCGAGAGATAACGTGATCTACAATTACTGGAGCGTAATGATCGTATACGCCTGCACCTAAGAAAGAAGCGTACTCTTTTAAGTTAGCATTTTTACTAGCCATTTGAGATAACTCTTTTAAAAGCTCTGGCTCTGATTTTGCTTCTTTAATTTTTAAATCCCCTTTAAAACGAACACTCTCTGGAATATCAGAGAATAACTCATCGATCGTTTGAACGCCGATCGTTTGTAACATTTCTTTTTTGTCTTCTTCTGTCATTGGAAGATAACGATGCAACATGAAATCTACCCCTCTCCCCGTTACTTTGAACGTTTATAAAATGGTGTTGGAACAACTACTGCTTTGACGCGTTTATTACGAATTTCAATTTCTACTTCTGTATCAACTGTTGCGTATTTTACATCAATTAGTGCTAAACCAATGCTTTTCTTTAACGTTGGAGATTGTGTACCACTCGTTACTTCCCCGATTTTTTCTTCTCCAATAAATACAGGGTAATGCGTACGAGGAATTCCACGTTCGATTACTTCGATGCCGACTAACTTACGAGGCGCACCGTTTTCTTTTTGCTCTTTTAACGTTTCTTTTCCAAAGAAGTCTGCTTCTTTATTTGGTTTTACCGCAAAGCCAATTCCAGCTTCAATCGGTGTAATATCTTTTGATAATTCTTGTCCATAAAGTGGTAATGTTGCTTCGAATCGAAGTGTATCACGAGCACCTAAACCACATGCTTTTAAGCCTTCTTCTGCTCCAACTTCAAGAAGTTTCTCCCAAAGTTTTGCAGCATCTTCACTCTTACAATAAATTTCGAATCCATCTTCACCTGTATAACCTGTACGAGATACAAGTGCTGGAATTCCATCTACAAGAATATCGTTTTTAAATTTAAAGAACTTAATTTCTTTCAAATCTTCTGACACAACTTTTTGTAAAATGCCTTCTGCTTTTGGTCCTTGAATTGCAAGCTGTGCAACTTCACTAGAAACATTGACTACTGTCGCATCGCCAATTACATGACTTGCTAACCATTCGTAATCTTTCTCGATATTTGATGCATTGATTACTAATAAATAGTCTTCTTCACCACGTTTGTAGATTAATAAATCATCTACTGTACCACCATTTTCGTAGCACATAGCTGTATATTGTGCGCCCCCTACCTTTAAGGTAGATACGTCATTTGTAACAACACGTTGTAAAAATGCTAAACTATCTACACCTTTTACTTCAACTTCTCCCATATGAGACACATCGAACAAACCTGCAGCTGTACGTACAGCTTCATGTTCTTCTTTAATGCTTGAAAATTGAACTGGTAATTCCCAACCACCGAAGTCGATTGTTTTCCCACCATACTTCGCGTATACATCAAATAACGGTGTACGTTGTAATGTAATCATGCTCTCTCCCCCTTATGCTTTGACAAATCAATAAAAGTTGCTTCCCTTTTCTAAACATTTTCATTCTGAAAAGATAGGATATACGGAATCTCATTATATTTTTTTATGAAAGCGTAAATAAAAAATCACTTTCTTGGATAAAATACGAAAGATTCCACACATTTCACACCATTATCCTAACATCATTCGCTATATTTCATCAATATTCTAGCATAAAAAATAATTTAGAATTTTTTATATTAAAACTCAATAAATACAGCTTTTAAGATTTAATACTTTATTATTGTCTATTGTATAGCCTTTAATAACGATAATCATGCCTTCTTTTAAGGCAAATCATCATACATTAAAAAATAATTACTTTAGTTTATAAAAGGTGGGAGAGTCGTAATGAATGTCGATATTTCCGTAGATCGGACGTGGCAAAACAATTTTTTAAATAGAATTGACGAAGATGGTCCTTGGACAAACTGGGATTTATATCACTTAGCTTATGAAACAGAAAAATCGTTACTTGTTCCTACTTTTGATGGACTACAAGCACCGAAACATTTATCACATTTCACACCGCTTCCTCATCAATTAGAAGTCGCTCAAAATGTGATTGAACAAATGAATGGTAAAGCGATTCTAGCAGATGAAGTAGGTCTTGGAAAAACAATCGAAGCTGGACTTATTTTGAAAGAATACATGGTCCGCGGGCTTGTGAAAAAGGTACTTATACTTGTCCCAGCTTCTCTCGTATCACAATGGGCATACGAGCTGAATACAAAGTTTTTCATTCCCGCTGTAGCACAAAAGAAAAGCTACTCGTGGGAACAAGCTGACGTAATCGTATCATCAATTGATACTGCGAAACGTTCACCACATCGCGATATCGTGTTGAACTTAGAATATGACCTTATTATTATCGATGAAGCACATAAACTAAAAAATAATAAAACAAAAAACTATGAATTTGCACAACGATTAAAAAAGAAGTTTTGTTTATTACTAACCGCTACTCCTGTTCAAAATAAGATTGATGAAATTTTTAACCTTGTTTCTTTATTAAAGCCAGGACATTTAGGCAATCAATCCAACTTTGAAGAATATTACGCTTCCAAAAATCGTTCAGCCGAATCAGATGAAGACTTAAAAGCTCTCATTAACAAAGTAATGGTGCGAAATAGACGACATAATACCGGTATCGATTGGCCGAAGAGACATGTACGTACAATTTTTGTTGAGTTTAATGAACAAGAACAAGCTCTATATAATGATATCGAAAATTGGCGAGGACAAGACGCCTTCACATCTGCTTTCTCATCATTAACTTTAAAACGGGAAGCGTGTAGTAGTCGTGAGGCTGTTTACTATTCATTGAAAAAGCATGTAGAAAAAAGACAGAAAGAAAATGAACATTATATAAAAGATCCACATATCGATGTGCTAATGGACAAAATTAATCATATTCCTTTTAACTCGAAAGCAACTAAAGCTCTAGAGCTTATAAAAGAAATTGACGATAAAGTCGTCATTTTCACGGAATACCGAGCATCACAGATGTACTTACAATGGTTTTTACAACAACACGGTATTTCTTCTGTCCCATTCCGCGGCGGATTTAAACGCGGGAAGAAAGATTGGATGAAGGAACTTTTCCAAAATCGTGCCCAAGTGTTAATTGCAACGGAAGCTGGCGGAGAAGGCATTAACTTACAGTTTTGTAGCCATATGATTAATTATGATTTGCCATGGAATCCAATGCGTCTTGAACAAAGAATTGGACGTATTCACCGTCTTGGACAAAAAAATGATGTTCATATTTATAATTTAGCGACAAAGCACACTGTTGAAGAACATATTTTGAAATTGTTATATGAAAAAATCAATTTATTTGAGCGTGTTATCGGTGAACTGGATGAAATTTTAACGAGAATTAATATGAAAAACATCGACGCGCACATTCAAGAAATATTTGCGCAATCAAAAAGCGAAGGAGAAATCCGAATTAAGATGGAAAACTTAACATCTATTATCGACTTTGCGAAACGAAATGAAGCTGAGGTGCAAGGCTATGCAGCAACATGAAATTCATAATTACTTATACAATTTCTTTGAGGCGAATAACTGTGAAATTTTAGAACGTTCTCCTCATTTATTAGATGTACAGTTAACAATTGAGATGGATAAATTATTAATGAATCGTCCTTTTTATTGGCACTATCTTGAGAAAACAGGAGGCGTACCGAATCCGATGCGCCTTACTCTTATTACAAATCCAGAAAATGAAGAAAACGATGGTGAGCTTATTCACTACGGTTCACCACGTCTACATCAAATTTTCCAAACGACAAAAGAATTAGGCTCATACATACGTTTATATGAGGATGTAAGACATAATGGGGCAACACATACACCGCTCCACCCTTGGCTCGGTATTAATATAAAAGTTTCCTATCAATGTGATCGAAAAAAAGACATCCTTCACTCAATTGGTATTCATCTCATTTCTGGAACAATGATGGCAAACTTTCATGAAACATTAACTAACATTAAACTTACACCAAAAATACCTGATTTTTGTTTTACGCTCTCGCCCATCATTAAACCTCAAAGTGGTTTACAACGCATAGAAGACGCTTTAAAAAATATAATTGCAGAAGATGACCATACGTGGGCGAAAGAAGCAAGAGTGCGTTGGAATCATGATCTAGACCTTTTAAACCGTTTTTATGAAGAAAGTGACGAACTTCCTGAGAGCTATGAGATTGAAAAACAAGCTCTGCAAGAACAGTATGAACCACGTATTACAGTGCAAATTATTAACGGTGGCCTTTTTTATGTTACCGCGAATCATTTTCTATCTTGAAGAAGCTCCTTCTGCTTTAGAAGGAGCCTCTTTTGAGCTATTTTCTACCCTACTCGCTATCGCCACTACGCTCTTGCTGTTTTTTCTGTGCCATACGTTTCTGCTGTGCACGATCCTTTGCGCTCACATGATTTGCATCAGTTGGAAGATTTTCTTTCGAACGTCCAATTCCATTGCTCATCTTTCCCACTCCTTTTTGCGTTTTTCAAAATACATGTTTATTTTCAGCTAGAGTTACAATCCTTATACAAAAAAATAAGAGCAGCCATTGGCTACTCTTACTCGCTCACATATTTTTGAAACATATCATGGATGCCTTTATTTACTAGGTTCGAGATCTGCTCGTCAGATTTATTCGGATAACGATCACGCAATCTGATAGATGCCTTCACCATTAAATTTTCTAATACAGAACGGCCACCTTCTCCATAAATAATTTCAGCATATTTAACAAGCCTTCCATCCTCTACTGTTGCTGGATTATGATTGAAGAAAAATTTACTCATTGTCTCCACCTCTCTCTTTTGATAACGTTTACATTTATATAGATTATTTATGTTATTTATTTCACAATATTGTATGCATGTATATTTAATTAGTTTCATTATAAAGCAACATATCGATAGTAAATATGTGATTTTCCGTCCATTTTGTGAACAAACTAAAAATGAAAGCGTTTCCTTTATTATATACTAAAAAAACTTACTACGCTAGGGGCAATTTTTTTCAATCTACTAATCCCTCAAAAATTGATATATTTTTTCTTTTCCCATTAAACCTTATACAATTTTCAGAAATTATATTATAAAATATATGTATGACTTAAGGAGGCTTTGTATGAATCAAAATAAAAAAGCTATATTAGATCTTGTCTTTTATCTCGTAATCCCATTCCTCATTTGGAAATTTGCAAAACCTTATATCGATCCTTATTACGCGATGTTACTTTCCTCTGTTCCGGGGATTATTTATACACTGTATACCTTTAAAAAAGAAAAACAGTTTAACGTGACAGGGTTCTTTATTTTAATTACACTCATTTCTAATACAACGGTAGATCTATTATCTGGGTCAGCTGAACGAATGTTATGGAACGATGCGTATTATCACATCGTACTCGGTATTATCGTCATATGTACAATTTTTATAAAAAAACCACTTATGTTATATTTCGCAGCAGATATTGCCGCACTTCAAGGTCATGACCGTGATAAAAGTCGTGAGCTTTATCGTGATAGTCGTATATATCCAGCACTGCAATATTTAACGTTATTTTTCGGGCTACAATTTATATTAAAAAGCTTTTTAAAAATTTATTTCATCTCTGTTTTTGGTGTAGATGGCTACGGTGAAATGAGAGCGATTATGACCGCTGTCGGCTGGGGTATTTCTATTTGTATCGGAATAGGGTTCGTATGGGTGAACAATAAAATACATGCCGTTACGGAAGAACAAGAATCCGTGCAGTAAACAAAGATGCCCTAGTGTATTACGACACTAGGGCATCTTTATTTTGCTAGACATATGACTAAAATTTAACTTGATTTTTTTCTTTTACTTTTTACATTTCGATAAAACAAAGCAGCACTCAGCGGCATAACACCAAACCACTTATTCATAAATGGCTCTTTTTCAGCACGGCGTTGTTCTTTCTTTTGTTTTCGATCTTCTTTTGGAGCATCCATATACGACACAAACTGCTGCGTCACAAAGCGAACATAATCATTAGTAGACATATTATCATCACCTCTACTTGATTAGTATGTCCACTTTTTTATACATTAATCTTTTCCTTTAATTCATTCATAATTTGCTTTACAGACTTATTTGTCGTATCGATATGAATATGAGCCTCTTCATAATAAGCTCGGCGTGATTCAAATTTCGTTACAAATGCATCTATATCTTTCTTTTGAAATAGTGGACGTGTCGTATCTTCACGAAGCCTTTCTGCAATTACGTGCGGATCACAATATAAATACACGACAGTTCCGTTCTCTTTCATCCACTTGCGATTTTCCGCTCGTTCAATAATTCCCCCACCAGTTGTAATAATGACATTATGGACTGGTAGCGAACGTAACATTTCGCTTTCATATTCCCGAAAAGCCATTTCGCCTTCTTCGGCAAAAATATTTCGAATTGCCTTCTCTTGCTTCTCTTCGATTTTTTGATCAGTATCTACAACATCCATTTGAAGTTCCTTACTTAACGCTTTTCCAATTGTTGTTTTCCCTGCTCCCATATAGCCGGTTATGTATATAGATTTCATTTTCTGTCCTCTCAATCGTCATTTATTAATTGTTATTATAACGAAAGATGCTACTTTGTTTAATAAAAAAACGTTTTGTTCTTATACTATGAAGAACAAAACGTAACACTCGCTTTTACTTATAAGTACCTCTTCTCACCCACTGCGTTGCAATCCATTTCTCGCCTTTCGTTACAGGTGCCCCTCCGTGTAACGTAAGCTCATTTAGTGATTGATCTTGATAAAAATACTCAAAGTATACTGCCATTCCCTTTCTAGGGTGTACAGAAAGATTTAATTTCGGGAAGTACGTTTCCCCGCCTTCTTCTACATCATTTAAGTACATTACAAGCGTACTAATACGATTGTTAGCAGCTGATCTACTATGTTCCGCAAAATAATCATAGTGTGCTTTATATTGTTGATCCACTTCATAATTTAAAATGTGCAATCCTTCACCATGCGACGCAGGAACATTCATGATAGATGAAATTCGTTTTTCAATCTTTGAAGTAAGTTCATTGTCTTCCAAAAATGCACCGCTACTTGTTCGAATATCATTTACATCACGTGATGAACCAACTTTAGAACGCTTCATTTTATTTTTAGACATTTCAATCAATTCATCACACTCTTCATCACTTAGTACATTTGCTAATACGACAATAAGAGGTTCTTCGAATTTTGAAATAATGTGTATTTCTCTATCTTCTGTCATAATCGTATTTCCTTTATGATCAAAAATAGTTTGTTCCTTATTTTCACCTATTTGATTGTTGTTTGTCATTTCCCTATTCTCCCTAAAAATAATGATTGGATAGCATGAATATATCACATTCTTTCTACCTTTCTCTTTTTTGAGAAAATTTAAACTTTTAATCATTATATTTATCCATTTCTTCTAAAAAATCAATTCAATTTACAATAGAAATCCCTGGTTTTTCTTCGTATTTTTTACATATTATCCTTCTATCCAATCGACTATTTTTCCATCCTTTTTTCTATACCGAAAGCTCACCGTATAGAAAACTTCCTGTTTGAGTGTACACTGCAACGCAACGAGAATTAAATCATTTTCAAAGATATAATTTCCACTCACTTCTCCCTTTTCATACTGAAAGAAAAATGCACCTTCTTTTTCTTTTTGCTGTAAGTCTTTTTTTATATCTGTAATAGATCGGTTAAGCAGTTCATCCAGTAAAAACTTTTGTTCTATTTCTATATAAAAATTTTTATCTGTAAACAACATATTTGTTTCGTATATAAAAAAAGAAGTTAATAAAATAAGAAAGATGAGCGTTCCAGGCATTGTAAACCCATTTTGCCCTCTCATACATTCATTTCCATTTCACTATATCGCATAACTACACCTTCATATATTTTTCCGCTAGTATCTTTCACATTTATAATGAGTACATGAGGTGTTAGTTTGTAAGAAACCGTTCCAATATTTTGTAAAACAACTTCCCTCCCGCGCCTATTTACCTTTCTTATAAGACGACTATTCTCTTTTTCATACGATACTTCACTCCCATTACGCGATCGGAATCGTAAAATACTATCTCCATTTTCAAATGCTAGCTGTTCTCCAGATGATACTTCTCGAAACTCCAATTGCATTTGACCTAAAAATACATCCCACTCCCAATCATTTAATCCTTTTGACTGTTTATTTTCCATTCCAATGAAATGTAGGCGGGGAAAGAGCAAAAAAAATATTGATAATAGAAACAGACATACAATCATTTCTATTAATGAAAAACCAAATTCTAATTTATTTTTTCTCCTACATAAAAGCATTGTTCCATCATTCTGTCTTTCACATCTCTCCACATGGTACAAACTTCATTGCCTCCCCAATATGTGTAATACACAATTCCATTTATATTCTTTTCTATTATTCGCTTTTCTTCATTTCCATACATATATATAATTGCTTCCTTTTTTAATAATCCAGATGCCTTATAACGAATTTGTATATTTTTTCTTTCTTGCATAACTAATACTGTTTGCGGTAGTAGTAACGATACAGCCATCATTAAAACACTTAACGATACAATCATTTCAGCCATTATGGATCCTTTTTGACATTTCACGATACGTAAATCTCCCTCTTCCAAGCTGAAATACAATTTCATATTTATAATTTCTATACGAAATTATAATCGTACCACCTCTATTAATATTTCCACTTGGATTATATGTCATCGGATTTGGAAACGTATGCAAATCAATTTGTATATCTTCTTCATACTCTCGCTTGACGATATAATACTTTGTACCTGACTCTTTTATAGCATACATATTTCTATCTTTATGCCAACGTAATGTATAGTGCTTTTGACGATTTATCGCTAATTGCTGCATATACAAAATATCATTTGAAAACTGTCTCAAAAATTGTTCAACTTTTTGTCGCTCGTATAAAGAATGAACACTAAAATACGTAACTATACTTAATACAGAAATAGCAAATAAAACGAGTAACATTTCTAAAAAAGTAAACCCCTGTTGTTTCACAATGCCCTAATTGATACTGCGCCATCATCTGAAATATGAATAGATTCGCCATTCGGACACTTATCAGTTGTAATATACTTTTCATCCGTCAGTTCTTTTAACGATGGAATTTTATTATGTTGTAATTGATATACTTGTATTTGTGCTTCTATAGATTTCACGTAAGCTGCACACCCTTTTCCTTGGACCGATGAACGCTGTGTAACTACATTCGGAATAATTAATAGTAATAATATAGTTATGACAACCATTACTAATAGCATCTCTAACAGAGTAAATCCTTCCTCATTCTGCATACAAATGCCCCCTAAATAGAATTCATCATTTGAAACATCGGCATAATCATCGCTAAATACATAAGGACAACGATTCCTCCAATACATGTAAATAAAATAGGCTGAATGATAACTAACATATGTTTAATTTTCCGTTCCATCTTTTCCATAATAAGATCGCTATAGTCACCTAATTCAATCGCTAAATTGCCGTTTGCTTGTCCATGCGTAATAACACAAGAAAGTTCTTTCTCGTAATACCCACTTTTAGCAATGATAGATTGTAACTGTTCTCCTCCAATTAATTGTCTTTCAATCCGGCTCGCTTCATATTGAAAGAACGGATGATATCTTTGCTCCATCATTATTGTTAAAGCTTCACATACTGATAGTCCACCATTTAATAAACCACTCAACTGAGTAGCAAAATAATGCGAATGCTTTAAAATAAGAAATGTTTTGATCAGGGGAATACGAAGCATGATTTTTACCTGTCTAATATGTGGAAGTTTCCTAAAATACAACATATATAAACTACATCCAATAATAACAGTTAAAATAGCAGTTAAAATAATGTAAGGTAGCAGTTTTATTGCACTTAAAATTCTTTCTGTAAGTAGTGGTGTATTAGAACCGAACGAACTATAAACCATTTCAACCTGAGGTAATAAGATGAGGTTAAAAATAAAAAGCATGATTAGTAGAAAAAACATCAAAAACATAGGATACTGCATTATTTTCATCATGTCTCTCCTATACTTATCTTTCTTATAAAGAAGTGCACTTCCTTGTTGCAAAGCAAAAGAAATATCACCATGTTGCTCAGCATAAAATAAATAACTTAACATGTCCTGATGAAACTTTAACTGATGAAAAGAATCGTGTAGACTTTTCCCATCTTTTAACCCCTCAATCATGTTCTGCAATTGTACTTTCTTTTCTACAGGTAATTGAAACTGTAAAAATTCTAATGCTTGTAAAAGAGAGTAGCCTTTTTCTAATAATTCTCCTAAACGTTTCAACAATACTACTTGATCACTTAAACTCCAAGTTTTCTTAAACATAAACATCATCTTCTAAAAAACCTAAAGCATATCCTTTTCGTATTGACGATTCTAAAGTCTCATGTTTGTAAGTAACACATTCTCCATCTGCTTCTTTAAGCGCTTGTTTTAACTCATATCCATATAGTATCTCATAAATGCTTGCTTGCCTTACTTGCCTCATTGATTTACATAAAGTTGAGCACTTTCCTCTGCAAAACGGACACTTCAATTCGACAAGTCGCTGTGCAGCTACAGCCAATAAAGACTGTTCAATCTCTTGCCTCGTTATACCATAATCCATGAAACGAATGATTGCTCCTTTCGCATCATTCGTATGCAGCGTTGTCATGACTAAATGTCCTGTCAAACTTGCTCTTATAGCTATTTTTGCTGTTTCTTCATCACGGATTTCACCGACTAAAATAATATCTGGATCATGACGTAAAATAGCCTTTAATCCTGTTTCATATGTGAGACCCGCTTTTTCATTTATTTGAATTTGTAATACATCGTCACTTCTTTTTTCAACCGGATCTTCAAGTGTAATGATGCGACGTGTTTTCTTTTTTCTAATTACCTCTAATAATGCATACATTGTCGTTGTCTTCCCAGATCCAGTCGGTCCAGTAAACACGAGTAGCCCCTGTGAATAGCGTAAAAACGAGAGTAGTTTTGCTGCCGTACTTGGAAATAACGAAAGATGTGATAAGGGCTGAACAGATGCTTGTAAATGAAGGCGAATAACGAGACTTTCTTGATATACTGTTGGAAGTGTTGAAAGGCGTAAATACACTTCTTGTCCGTCAATTTGCAAATACAACGAACCATTCTGTGGCTTCCGTTTCTCTCCTATGTCCATAGATGCTAAAAATTTAAAATGTGAGACAAGTTTTTCTCCAAACTCCTTTTCAATACAATGTCTCGTCATTAAATCTTTTCCTATACGTAGTTGCACCGCTACATCCTTCTGCCGGGGCACAATATGTAAATCTGACGCTTGTACCCTACACGCCTCTTTTAAAATTGTATTCGCAAAAATTTCAATCCCATTCATCACTTTTCCCTCCTTACTATGTATATAGCATGAAAACATGCACAATAAAAATTTGGAATTTTGTATTTTCACTAGAACAAAAAGGAAAAATATGTTTGTGAAATTATGAACAATTTCTGAATTATTGTCTGAAATTACCTATACTCATGTTTATCTGTATTATAATGTTATTATCTTGGATAAAGTGATAAAGGTGGAGATCCTCATGGAACAAGCTTTAAAAATTACAGGTGTTTTAGCTGACCCAACTCGTTATTACATTTATAAATATATTTCGCAAAAACATAGTTACGTAACTGTACAAGAAATTGCAGATGAATTCGATATTCATCCAAACGTAGCACGTTTACATTTATCTAAATTAGAAGATGTTCATATGCTTAAATCGGAAACAAAGAAAACTGGAAAAGGCGGAAGACCAAGCAGATTATATGTCTTATCTGAAGATGTTATTCAATTGCAATTTCCATTCCGTGATTATCAATTGTTAGCAAGAATAGCATTTAATTCTTTACTTAGCCTTGGCGCTGCTGGTGAAAAAGCGCTATACGAAACAGGAAAACAATTCGGGGCCGAATTAATGCAACAACATATGCAACGTTTAAATGTGAGTGAAGATGCTTTAACAGTAGAGCAAAAAGTTCAAATTGCAAAAGAAGCTTTCTCAACAGCCGGCTTATCACCTGCATTTGAATTAAGTGCAGATGGAACAAAAATTTTCTATGATGTACACAATTGTCCATTTAAAGAAGTTGCTGTTCATCATCCAACTGAAATTTGTAACATGCACGGAGATATGATGAAAGGAATTTTTGAAATCCTATTCCCTAACATGGAATTAACTCGACATGATAGTCTATTAGATGGATGTAAATCTTGTAATTATAAACTAACAATTTAATTTCTCATATAAAAAGAAGCCAATAATAATTGGCTTCTTTTTATATGAACGAATATTTACAATAGTAAGAAAAATAAACTATAATGAAAAGAGGTTTTACTTTTTCTAGAAAAGGAGGGAAATGGCATGGATCGCATGTTTCGCGTTCTCGGCTTTTGGACTGGAATTTTCTCGGTTATGTTTTACGTAGGAGATATGCAACAGGCTGCACTACTATTTTTAGGACAAACAGGTTTCTTCGTACTTTTAAGCTATTTAAAATTAACAGAGCGTATGTATATATACGTATTCGGGGCATATTTAACTGTTTTCTTCATAGGATTTACATACTACACGACATTTTTACTTGTCCCTGGGGCTGGACATTAAAAGATGGCATTTTGCCATCTTTTTTTTAATCCCGGAATTTCCTAGTTGACTTATAGGTTTTATTACCTTATATTCTATATAACAGATTGGAATTAGGGGGAATCAACATGAATACACTGCTTGTCGGAATTAACGTTGCAGTCATGCTCATCTTAGTTGGCGTATTATATTATATGCAACGTAAGCATGTATCTTTTAATAAACGTGTATTTACCGCTTTAGGAGTCGGAATTTTATTCGGTCTTATATTACAATTCATTTATGAGCCAACTTCTAAAGTAATTATTGAATCAAATACTTGGTTTGGCTTAATTGGTAACGGTTATGTGAAATTACTTCAAATGATCGTTATGCCACTTATTTTAGTATCTATTATTTCAGCATTTACAAAATTACAGTTAACGAAAAACCTTGGTAAAATTAGTGGTCTTATTATCGGAATTTTAATTCTTACTACAGGAATCGCTGCAGCTGTCGGTATCGCTGCAAGTGCAGGATTTGATGTATCTGCAACAGGCTTGCAACAAGGTGATGCAGAATCTGCTCGTCTGAAACTAGTTGAAGAAAGATTTACTTCTATTGAAAAGACAACAATTCCAGATAAATTATTAGAGCTATTGCCTACAAATCCGTTTCTTGATTTAACAGGCGCTCGTCCAACATCAACAATTTCTGTCGTAATATTTGCAGCCTTTATCGGCATTGCCTTTATAGGTGTAAAACGAAAATATCCAGAACAAGCAGAGCTATTTAAGAAAATGCTTGATGCTGGATATGCAATCGTAATGCGTATGGTAACATTAATTTTACGCCTTACACCATACGGCGTATTAGCTCTTATGGCAAAAACAGTTGCTGGTAGCGACATAAACGCTATTTTAAAACTTGGTAACTTCGTGTTAGCGTCTTACGTGGCACTTATCGTAATGTTCGTTATCCACTTATTATTAATTGCTCTATCTGGTTTAAATCCAATTCAATATTTAAAAAAGGTATTCCCTGTATTAACATTTGCATTCACATCTCGCTCTAGTGCTGGTGCGATGCCATTAAATATTGAAGCTCAAAAAGAAAAGCTTGGTATCTCCGAAGGAATTGCAAACTTCGCAGCTTCATTTGGGGTATCTATCGGACAAAACGGTTGCGCAGGTATTTATCCAGCAATGCTTGCAATGATGGTCGCTCCAACTGTAGGAATTGATCCATTACAACCACAATTTATTTTAACTTTAATCGCTGTTGTTGCTATTAGCTCATTCGGTGTTGCCGGAGTTGGTGGCGGTGCAACATTCGCAGCTTTAATCGTACTATCTACAATGAACTTACCAATCGGTATTGTTGCTCTAGTTATCTCGGTTGAGCCATTAATCGATATGGGTCGTACAGCTCTTAACGTAAGTGGTTCTATGACAGCAGGTCTTATTTCAAGTAAATGGCTTGGTGAATTAGATCAAGATACGTACAATCAAGATGATACAAAAACTGGTGAAATTGCTTCATAATGAAAAAAAGACGCTAACATACAATTGTTAGCGTCTTTTTTATTCCGTTCCCTCTTTATAGATCTTATCTTGAGAATTATCACTCCAAGTATTCTTCTAATTGCTCTTTTAACTCTTCCTCAATCTCATAACAAGATTCATCAGCGAGTTCTCCTACTTTCTTACTACCCAAAATGTTTGATTGAATTGACATTCCTAAAAAGATTCTTTCGCATTTCCAAATTGTAATATCGCGAAATTTAATCATCTCTTTTTCTTCATCTAATATAGCTATAGCAACTGTTGAATAATAACCCACCTCAAAGGGATTTTCTTTTTCTCTTGCAAATCCCATATCTAATTCCATGTTTTTTTCTATGTATAAATGCGAATACTCTTTATACAATTTAAGTGACATTCGCTCTATTTCCTTCTCCATACATTGAATGTTCTCTTTTAACTCCAACGTAAAATCTCTTTCTGTATACTTCATCTCCGCCTCCTTAAACATAGAAAAAGAGAATACAATAATATATTCTCTTTCCTCAAATATATTTCATTATCTCACAGCCCGTCCTTTTCACAAATAACCATTTTGTTCGCACCATTTATGAAATTGTCCTACATCTACTCCAACTAACACGATATCCTTTAGCTCTACATCAATAATTTGTTCTCCAATTACAATAGCAAACTGCGATGCTAATTTTGTCTCGTTTTTCTTTACAATTCCAATTCGGTTCCGATGCGGTCCATCTTTTATATATGCTTTTTGTCCTACAATATCAAAGTTCAAGATTCTCACCTCTTTTACTGCGCTCAAATTGGAAATACGATCTCCACCTCGGAAAATTTCCTTTCATTGCACTATTTCTCTATATATATGACGAAACAATAAAAGAGTCCTTCCTTCTTTACAATTATTTTTTCTTTGTTTCATTTTTGTGATTGAAACGTAAAGTTTATAATAAAATACATTTGGAAGCGCTTTCTATGTAATTTTTTATGTTATAATATAAAAGTAGAACTTCGTAAAGAGGGTTAAAAAAATGAATACAAAAATGATTAAAAAAGTAATTGAAGCATTAAAAGTATATGGCTTTCAGGATGTATCATTCTGTGACAAAACGAGGCAATTTTTATTTCATAACGAAACCGATATTATGAGCGGCTATGCAGAAATAACATATAGTAGTCAATTTGAAAAATTCAACGTACAAATTCATCCAATTGAAACACATCACCAAGCAGAGTTACAAGAGGTTGAAAGACATATACAAGCTTGTATAAGAAAAGTGGAATATTTAAACGCACTTCTTACCGGGCAGACAAAACTAGATGATAAAATTATTATTATGTAAAAAAAGAACGTGATCCAATCACGTTCTTTTTTCCAGAGTGTTGGGAAACCCTTTAGGGGTTCCCAACATTCTGGAATCATTTTGATTTTAGCGAATAAAAACAACATAAAATAATAGAGTTTCAAAAAA